>PLXB01000351.1 GCA_003151215.1 Ignavibacteriota bacterium | reverse complement strand
TCAACTAAACCATTTAACCATGTTCAAGAAACTGATTCTTCTGCTATCCATCCCGGCATTATTCACAATGTCCGGTTGTGGTCATACCAAAAAAGGTGATTCTGATATGCCAGGAATGTTACAATATGACCTGAGTTCATACGGAGCGCCGAGTATCATCAATGTCCCTGATACAACAAAAACAAAACTTGATGTCACCGCACAGGGGTCCGGATCCATTGAAGTTAAATCAGGAAAAGATTTTCAGATCAATATCACTCCAGGAGAAGGTGATTTTACGTTGAAAAAAAGCGACATTTCTTCTGATGAAGTAAAAAAATTCAAACGTTTCGTTTTGGATGAACCTACAGGATTGATCTGGGAATCCCAGATCAGCGGCATGGAACCCGAATTCCATTTTTATATTATTGTTAAAGCAGGCAAAGACAGTTACCTGATCGAAGACATAAAAGATGGTGACGCTTTCTCTGAAGCTACTGTAAAGAAAATGGTTGACGCTGNNCAAGGGAGGCTTTTTTGTTATGCTGTCATTTTATTCTTGAATCGCTTCCGGTCATTTTCATCCAGGTAGATCTTACGAAGGCGTATGGCCTTTGGTGTGATCTCTACATATTCATCGCCCTGGATATATTCCATTGCTTCCTCCAGAGAAAAATTTGTTTTGGGCGCTATTCGCATCTTCTCGTCAGAACCAGATGCCCGCATATTGGTCAGTTTCTTTTCTGTACAGATATTCACGACCAGGTCGTCCGGACGAATGTGCTCACCGATGATCTGTCCGGAATAAACCGCTTCACCTGGCTCGATAAAAAACCGACCCCTGTCCTGGAGGTTATTGATCGAATAGCCAATAGCTGTTCCCTTATCTTTTGAAATAAGCACTCCTGCATTTCTACCGGGGATATTCCCTTTCCATGGCTCGTACGCTTTAAAACGATGCGCCATGATTGCCTCACCTGCTGTTGCAGTAAGAACATTATTTCTCAAACCAATGATACCGCGTGCAGGAATATAAAATTCCAAATGGGTCAGGTCACCTTTAGGTTCCATCGCAACCATCTCTCCTTTACGTTGTGAAACCAGGTCAATCACTTTACTTGATGATTCCTGCGGAACATCAACTGTAAGCGCTTCAATTGGTTCGTGCTTTATACCATCGATCTCTTTAATGATAACCTGTGGCTGTCCGAGTTGCAACTCATAGCCTTCGCGTCTCATCGTTTCTACTAAAATAGAAAGGTGTAAGATACCACGGCCATATACTATATAGGAATCAGGAGATTCTGTTTCATTCAGTCGCATAGCGAGATTTTTCTCCAACTCTTTAAATAAACGATCACGCAAATGCCGCGATGTAACGAATTTTCCTTCTTTACCATAAAACGGAGAATTATTAATGGTAAAAAGCATACTCATTGTTGGCTCATCAATTGCAATTGGGATCAGCCCTTCCGGATTTTCGAAATCAGCAATTGTGTCTCCGATCTCAAAACCTTCAATACCGGTTATCGCGCAAATATCTCCTGCTTTTACTTCAGTGGCTTTTGCTTTTCCCAAACCATCAAATACAAAAAGGTCTTTTATTCTGCCTTTTACTTTAGCGCCATCCCGTTTAACCAACGTTATCGGCATGTTCTCTTTAATGATCCCGCGGTAAACCCTTCCGATGGCAATACGACCAACAAATGATGAATAATCAAGTGAGGTGATCTGCATCTGCAAGGTTCCCTCACGGAAAGGAGCTGCAGGTATTTTTTCTATGATGGTATCAAACAGGTACGTAATGTTATCTGTCGGGTTTTTCCAGTCAATACCCATCCAACCTTGTTTTGACGATCCATAAACAGTCGGGAAATCCAACTGCTCTTCTGTTGCTTCGAGATTGAAGAACAGATCAAATATCGAATCGTGCACCTCATCCGGGCGACAGTTTGGTTTATCAACTTTATTTATGACAACAATGACTTTCAATCCTTGTTGTAATGCTTTTTGCAAAACGAAACGTGTCTGGGGCATTGCGCCTTCAAACGCATCAACAAGCAGAAGGACACCGTCGGCCATATTTAACACGCGTTCCACTTCACCGCCAAAATCGGCGTGACCGGGAGTATCGACGATATTGATCTTCGTCTTATTCCAGTGTACGCTGGTATTTTTCGCCATGATGGTGATTCCCTTCTCTCTTTCGAGATCGTTGGAATCCATGACGCGTTCGGTTAGCTGTTCGTTTGCCCGAAATGTGCCGCTTTGGCGCAGCATCTGGTCAACCAGCGTCGTTTTTCCATGATCGACGTGGGCAATGATCGCTACATTGCGTATATCGTGTCTGAAATGCTCTACTACTCTCTCTGCCACTTCTACTCCCCTTTAAATAGCTACATTGACAAGCAAGAGCGCTTGCCTACCGCCTAACCAATTGGAACATGTATTCGTTTCTTTTTACACAATCGTGAAACAAAATTTGAAGGACAGGCTCGTTAAAAGTCAACGGGTTTCACAACCAGATAGTCATTTGTGTCAATGTTTTATGAACTATGTTCTTTCTGAGGGCGTTTCGTAAAGTCATTGTTTTCCTTAATATACCTTCTTTTTTTTGCTATATTACAATGAAATTTCGATACATTGTCATTTTCTTTGCGCTTCTTTTCCCCGTCCTTTCGGCTCAAGCCCAGAATGCGTTCCAAAGCTCAGGCGCTGCAAAATCTCTTATAGAGTACCAATGGCCAAGGAACGGAGATATCTATGTTCCACAAAAAGCCACGTTTATTGTACGCCCATTAAAAGCTTTTATGAATAGTCATTCGACAAAAGATTTCGCTTTTACTGTTCTTGGCCAGTCAAGCGGCAATCATCCCGGCAAAGTTTCGGGCTCCACAGATAACCAGACCATCATCTTCGAACCCGATCAGCCTTTTGCATTAAATGAAAATGTCATCGTTACATTTCAAATTACTTCCTCAGAAAATATCGCTCCGATTTTCTATAGTTTCCATACTACTGAAATCAGTGAACAGCAGCGGGGTCTTGCACTCTTTGCACTTCAACAGAAAGAGCAGAAAGAAAATGATGCGGCATTGCAGGCTTTAACCGCTTCTCTTCCAACCTACAATGATACAATATCATTTAACCCTGCTATTGTCACTATTGACACCTTAACAGATACTTTGGCAACGCTTCGCGAAGGCAATCTTTTCTTTTCACCGACGGCACAAATGCCTTCACCGTATTCCTTCCTTGCTATTGCAGCCGATACCGCATCGAAAGCGCTACTAAACAACAATAGCTTTATTTTTGAGCGCAATATTCCCAATGGAACCGGTAATTTTCGGATGCAACCGGACGGAACACTGACATATTTCCACCAATTTTTTTCTCCGACCGGAGGAATATTTGACGGACAGATCGAACAATTAGACCAGAAAATGAGGATCATTGATACATTTCAATGCAAGGGAGGATATACCGCCGATCTTCATGACTTCAATCTTTTATTCAATAATCGCGCAATACTTGTTGCCTACGATCCGCAGAAAGTGAATATGAAAAAGTATTTAGATACTGTTGAAAACGGCAAATATTCTTCTTTGGCACAACGTGCAGATACGTCTGAGACGGTTTTTGGCGCAATTATTCAAGAGCTCGATGAAAATAAGCAGCAAGTGTTCTTATGGCGAAGCTGGGATCACTTCCAGATTGTTGATGCCCAGAGAGATATTCACCTTGTGCCGAGTAATGCACAAGATACGCTTATTGATTATATGCATATCAATACCGCTATTCGCGATCCTAAAGATGCAAATTTCATCGCTTCATTCAGGCATTGTGACGAAGTATCAAAGATCGATTCAAACGGCAATTTTGTCTGGAGATGGGGTGGAAAAAATAATCAGTTTACTTTCCTTGGAGATACATTAAAGTTTTCACATCAGCACGATCCCGAGCGTATTGCAAATGGTAATATTACTCTTTTCGATAACGGGAATCTTCATACAAAGATCATAGCGGATACCGTTGCAACCGTTCCATCCACTCGCGCGATCGAATATGCTCTCGATGAAGTAAATCATACCGCGACTGCTGTATGGCAATACAATAACCTTCCTTATAGTCCCGCTGCAGGTAATGTTCAACGATTCGATGACGGGAATACGCTGATCGGATTAGGGATCATAACGCAGCCAAGTGCAGTGGAAATTACACCGGATAAGTCAAGAATCTTTCAGATGTCCATTCAAACAGGAGCGTTTTCCTATCGGACGTATCGCTTCCCTTTCACTCCTGTATCCTCTGTACGTCAAATAGGACCTGCAAGTTCATTTAGTCTTGTAAGCATCTACCCTAATCCGGCGCTGAACTCGGCAACTATTGCATTCTCTGTTGCAGAACCGGGATTAATGCAGATCGATCTGCTCGATATCTTAGGTCATATGGTTCGCAATATCAAAGAAAAAGTGACCGGAGCCGGAACATTTACTGCCGATCTTGACGTGCATGACCTGCCGACCGGCACATATTACTGTAAGCTTTCGGAGAATGGAAATGTGATGATGAAAATGTTAGTTGTGCAAAAGTGATAAAATTTTAGAGACGCTCGATATTGCCTCTCTATCTAGTAAGTGTATCTGTCACTTTAAGAGCTTCAACGATTTGCTTCACATCATGGGTGCGGATGATCTTCGTGCCATTGATTGCGCCATAAACTGCGGCCGCAATGCTTCCGTTAATCCGTTCTGTCTGAGGCGCACCGCCCAGTATTTTCCCGATCGTCGACTTACGGGAGATTCCGAGAACCATTGGTACACCTAAATCAATAAAATTCTTATGCCCTCTCAATAAAGTTATATTATCTTCTGCTTTCTTCGCAAACCCGAAGCCAATATCTGCGAGAATCGTCTGTATCCCCTTTCCCTTTGCGATACTAATCCGTTTATGTAGCCATTCAAATACATCTTGCAGGACATTATCATAGTGGTATTCCTCGATTCCTGATTTCATAAATTCCGGACCGTATCCATGCATTAAAATAATCGGAGCATCTTTTTCTTTCACCACTTCCATCATTTTCTCATCTTCGGTTGCGCCGCTGACATCATTGATAATGGTTGCGCCGGAATCAAGAGCGCGTCTTGCAACTTCGGATTTTGTAGTATCAATAGAAATGACGATCTCAGGATATTCCAAAATGAGTTGATCAATGACCGACAACACTCTATGGAGCTCTTCTCCGAGACTGACCGGCGACGCCCCGAGCCCATACGCACTACCGGGAGGACGAGTTGATTGACCTCCGATATCAATAATGTCGGCACCTTCGATAAGCATAACGCTCGCATGCCGAAAGGCTGCTTCTGCTGTGAAAAATGCCCCTCCATCGGAAAAGGAATCGGGCGTAACATTAAGTACGCCCATGGTAAGCGTTCTCTTTTCTGCAAGAAGAGACCCGAATTTTGCTGTATTCATAAAGAACAAAAAATGCGACGGGCACAAATGTGACCGCCGCATCGCTTACATTGAAAANNGCCCTTTGCAGCGTCTTTCCCGACTTTTGCTTTTGCTTTCACGCGGGCAACAGCTTTGCTATGCTTTTTAGCGACCATCTTTCCTTTTTTATTCATGATTTACTTTTGTTTTAATAAAATTTATATACTAGAGTACAAATTTACGAAATTAATTGCCGTTCTCAGTAAAGCGAAGAATAACATATATTTTATTTCTTCTTATTCCAGGTTACGATGTATCCGTCATTCCGGATAAGATCGTTGATCGTCTCGATTTCCTTTACTCTGGGGAGAAGCTGAGCAAGAAAATTCTTTAGTATGCCGAGCCTTTCGTTTTCGCTGGTGATCGAAAGCAATGCCTGTCTTTGATCGGCTTCCAGTCCGGATTTTTGCGCAATGGCAAAGGAAGGAAATTTGTCGCCACCCTGCCACATCGAAGCATCCAGAGCATCTATCGTCCCTTTATAGACAACTTCACAAAGTTCATTAAAAAGCGATATTGCTTCATCGGCAAGAGATTTATCACGCACTTCCGGAATATCTTCGATCCACCTGACGGTAGCAAATGAGAGATCATTCTCTCCGCCTTGCTCGAATTTTACGATCTCATAGCGGCGCACGCCTTCGGTAATAACATCGAGTTTTCCGTCGGGATAGCGTTTTATAACATCGGCGATCTGAGCAGTGCATCCGATGGAGTGAAGTTTATCTTCTTCGATATAATTGATACCGAAAGTCGAATGATTCTTCAAACTCTCCTCGCAAAGCTTTTTATAGCGCTCTTCGAAGATATGCAGCGGAACACGTGATGTCGGGAATAATACGACACCGAGCGGGAAAAGCGGTATGCGAACGGTACCTGCTGCCATCAGCCTCCATGTTCATCTTTCCAAAGTTCGTACCATGCCATCTGCACAGCTTCGAGTTTGGCTTCATTGGATAAATGGATATCGTCATCCCATTCCGGCAAAGCTGCAATTGAATCGCGCAGGTTCGTAAAGCGAACCGTTAACGGATCAACTTCAGGCTGAAGAGCCATTAGTGTTTCGGCGATATCTTCTATATCATGCCACTTCATGGTCAATGAGTTCCTTCATGGAATAACTTTGCAATAGCGGGGTTTAGTTGCGGAATCTCTACAACAAGATCGATATCCTCGGTGATTTTCGCCTGACAACCTAAACGCGAATCGAGTGTCAATCCTTCCGCTTCGTCAAGCTGATCCCCTTCGTCATCCTCCATCTCCGTCAGGGATTTCAACCCCTTCTTGACAATAACATGGCAGGTCGAACAAGCACAAACGCCTCCGCAGTTATGCTGCAGATCGATTCCGTTTGCCAGGGCAACTTCTAAGATATTATCACCAACGAGAGCTTCGCAAGTGACGTTCATCGGAAAATAAGTGATCGTAGGCAAAGGTGTTATCGTGCTGCGTATTTTTTGTAGCGATCATTCACTCTTCCCCAGTGAATATCTGCAATGAAATTATCAATATATGCTACGCGCTTCGGCCCATCCTTATGGTAATAAGCATGTTCGAAAACATCGCAGGAAATAAGCGGTACACCACCCCAAACTGCACCGTTGTGATGCTCGTCAACAAGTACATTACGCAGCTGCCCGGAACCGAGTTGATCAACGATCAGAACTCCCCAACCGGAAAGCTTTGCTGCGGTCGAGCAAGCTTTGAAATCATTTTTCCAGTTATCCAGATTTCCGAAATCACGGTTAATAAGCGCAAGCACATCCGGAGCCTTGCTTGCATCACCATCGCCTCCGAGGTTCTCCCAATAAAGATCATGTAAAACGGTACCGGCATGATTCCATGTCCAGCGTCGCTTTAACTCGCCGAAAAGTGAGTAATTCCCGTTTGCTTTGGAAATATCTGCGGTTTCAAGAGTTTTTTCGATCTCGTTAAGTTTATCGACGTACCCTTTATGATGAGTATTGTAATGCCAATCAGTCGTCTGGGGATCAACGACTTTTGCCAAGAGAGTCTTTGCTTCCTCATCGGAATACGGACGAGGTTTCAGTTTGTAGTCGTATGCTTTCATTTCAATTTTGAATTATTAATCCTTGATTTCCTCAACTGCCTTTCCGCTCAATGCCTCTGAAACGGATGCATTCATAATTTCGTGCGCAAGAGGTTCGGTAACATGCTCCAGTATATCGAGATGCTCCTGTATCTCCTTTGCATTTTCTCCGTTGAGTGATTTCTTCAATGCATAAAGCGCATCGATCACTTCATTGACTTTTAATAAATTCATTACCTCCGGTGCGATCTTCACATCGCCGCGCCTGATCTGCCCAAGTACTTTTTCCGTTGCAGCAACAACACGTTCGGCTTCTGTTTTCGCTTCAATGATTCTTCGGATAGCAATATCTTCTCGTGCGAATTGAATACTTTCACGAAGCATCCGCTCGATCTCTTCGTCACTTAACCCGTACGAAGGTTTCACTTCCACCTGTGATTCGATCCCCGTATGAACTTCTTTTGCTGTTACATGAAGAATACCATCGGCATCGATGAGAAAATTCACATTGACTTTTGCCGCTCCTGCCGGAAGTGGTGGTACGCCTTTCAGAGTGAACGAAGCAAGATGACGGTTATCTTTGACAAGGTCGCGCTCACCTTGATAGACATTGATCTCTACACCGGTCTGGTTATCGGCAAATGTTGTATAACTTTCCTGTGCTTTTGTCGGAATAGTCGTGTTACGGGGAATGATCGTACTCATCATCCCGCCGATCGTCTCGATGCCAAGCGAAAGCGGCGTTACATCAAGAAGCAAAATATCCGTCGAGCCTCCGGATAGAACATTAGCCTGTATTGCTGCACCCAGCGCAACAGCTTCATCAGGATTCAAAGAATCATGAGGCTTTTTATGAAATAATTCATGCACTAATTCTTTCACTACAGGCATACGGGTTGAGCCGCCGACGAGAACAACTTCCTCAATATCCTTGGGAGAAAGCCCGGCATCTTTCATCGCATCAAGACATGGTTTCTTTGTTCGTTCCAAAACCGGGCGAGCGATCATATCTATTTCTGCGCGGGTAATGTTGCGCTTATAGATAATATTTTTTTGCGGAAAATGAATATCAACGGTAAATGATTGCGCCGTTGAAAGTGCGATCTTCGCACGCTCTGCTTCTTGACGAATCATTTGAATCTCTTCCGGACTCGGAGTAAAACTCGGTTCGATACGCGAGATCTGCGACAGGAAAAGCTCCATTAAGCGACGGTCTATGTCATCCCCGCCGAGATAGGTATCACCATTAGTTGAGAGCACTTCGAAAACGCCGTCAGTCAGTTTAAGGATCGAAATATCGAAAGTACCTCCGCCAAGATCATAAACAGCAAGTGTGCCATTCTTCTTTCTATCGAGCCCGTAAGCAAGTGCGGCTGCTGTCGGTTCATTGATGATACGAAGCACATCAAGTCCGGCAAGACGTCCCGCATCTTTTGTTGCCTGACGCTGCGCATCATTAAAATATGCCGGAACAGTAATAACCGCTTTTGTTACCTTTTCTTCGAAATATTTTTCTGCTCGTTCTTTCAGTTCTCGTAAAACAAAACTCGACAGTTCGATCGGAGTATATTCTTTATCGCCAATACTGATACGAACAAGCCCTTCTTCTCTCGGTATAAGTTTATACGAAAGCATCCCCGATTCTTTCTGCACATCGGAATATGATTTCCCCATCAGCCGCTTCACAGAATAAACCGTATGCCCTGCATCGATCAGCGCACGGCGCTTCGCTGCAACGCCTACTGCAACGACACTTCCATCATCTCCAAGCGTTACGACAGATGGCACAAGCCCGCCATCGCGTCCGGAAATTACTTTCGCATCACCAAACTCCACATACGCCACGAGCGAATTCGTCGTGCCAAGATCGATTCCGACGACCTTGCCGCCTGCGTTCTGACCCGGTAATGTGATTTGAAGTGGCAAGTCTCGAATTAAAAATTAAAAATGTAAAATTAAAAATTATTTTCGGTAAACAACTTTTCTTCGTTGTTCATTTTTTCTTTTCACGGATTTCCTTAATCTCACCTGAAGACCAATAACTATGAGAACACATTGATCCTTCATGAGCAGTTCCATTGTACCACATAAGCAGTTCTTCGATTCTCCGTTTTGTAATAGAGACGGAATACTGCCACCAGCAATAAGATTCTCCGGAGCCAAGGGGTTCATCTACGGCTCGAGGAGGCATTATTGCTTTCAGCTCTGCATCTCTGTACTTTAACCAAACTTTTTGGGATGCTTTGAATGCCCTAATGAATGATGTATCCTGTTTATAATCGTGAAGAATCGATTTGTAAATAAAATTCAAGAGAGAATCCATTTTATCGGGGTAGTTGCTTGTATTCAAAGCCGTTTGCGTTGTGATAGCATTGGATTCGTCAAGTGGCAACATTGAGTCAGCAGTTTGGCTAATCTCGAAAAAATTATGTTCTTGAGCTTTCGCAGTATCAACCATAGCGATCGTAACAAATACAAAGACGATGATAACGAACATAGATTTGAAATTTATCATACGTTTATTCTTTGAGAATTAGCATTCCAAATTTTACAGGTATAATTCCGGAAATAATTTCCGTTCTGTACATTCTATAANNTTCCTGAATCCTGTCTGTTGTCGTGCCTGGGACGATTATGGGAATATCACAAAGTGACTTCACTTTGCCACCATCTTTTCCGAGCAATCCGACAACTTTCATCCCTTTTTTCTTTGCAGCTTCAGCAGCAAGAATGATATTCGGACTGGTGCCCGATGTTGTAATGCCTAAGAACACATCA
>PLXB01000217.1 GCA_003151215.1 Ignavibacteriota bacterium | reverse complement strand
GGAGTTTTTGATTAACGGCTCGGTCCCGGGATTCAATGCCTGGTATGACGGACAGAACGATAGAATTACTATTAATGACGGAATAGAGGTCCAGCATGTTTGCGATATTTTCAATATGCTCGGAGAAATTGTAAAAGAAAGTAACTCATGCCATGGGAAATATTTTATTGCTGTTGGCGGATTACCTGCAGGCATATATATTGTCCGGAGTTCGGATGGAAGAAAAACCCTGTCGCAGACAATATCCATTTTGAGATGAGAGATCCCCAATCTGTCTTCATCCCCAAAATCTCCTAAAATCAAGGTTCAGACAATAAACATTCAGGCAATAAAAAAAAGGCGCAGCAAATGCCGCGCCTTTTTTATTTCGGAAAAATAAACCGAGTTACTTCGTTACTGTCATTGTACCGGTAACCTTTTTCGATCCTGTTGTCAGAACGTAGGTATAGCTTCCGTTGGCAAGATGCGAAGCATCGAAATCGGCGCTATAGGTTCCTGCGTCTTCAGCTTCGTTGGAGACAACGCGGCTGACTTCGCGGCCTAAGACATCATAGACAGCAAGATTAACAATGCCTCTATCAGTCACGGAATAATCGAACTTCGTTGATTTCGTTACCGGATTCGGATAGTTCGTGATCGTTACATCGGCGGCTACATCGGAAGTCTTCACGCTTGAAACTCCGTCAAACCAATCCATGATCCTCTTGGTAACCATATTACGATCTGCAGTCTTGACGTTTTCAAGACCGAAGGTAAGCATAACGGTTTTGCCGTTCTGTGCATTCATATAATGCAATCCGACCGTATTGACATTTTCATCCTGCAAGCAGGGAACGCCATCTCCATCGGTGGGGCTGATCGCCTGCGTTGTTGTCATTCCGCTTACTGTCGAATTGATCCCGTCACCGATCGGATCGGCAGGTACGCCGATAAGGCTCGACCACGGTGTCGTGTTATCGTAAGGAGTAGGCTCGATATGGAAGTTATCGCGGAATAATTGCAGAATACTATCAATGCCTGAATTGTAATAGGCGGTTATAGCAAAAGGTGAGCTCAGAAGGAAATGACCGCCCTGAGCTATGTATGCAGCGAGCTTCGGCCAATCACCGACGTCACTGTATAAACCGACAGTTGCTCCGGCATTATAGACCACAGTATGGAATTGATTCCATGAGTCAAAAAAGCCTTCAAAATCCGCAGCCGGTACGACAACGGTTGTATTGGTGTATTCGGTACCGCTGGCAGTAATTGCCGAGGCAACGGTTGTGCATTTTGTCGTTCCTGCGCCGGCATCGACAACAATATTCATATTATTTTTACCCCATGCAACACCTGAAACTGCGCCCATATAGAATTTACTGGGCTGAGTAAAAGTAATGGAAAAAGGTCTGTACCCGTTTTGATTCGTTGCAGCGGTAGAATTTACCGATATGGTTGCCGAGCTATTCGCTGCAACCGTTATCGAGCTATCAGCAGCAACACCCGATAAAGTAATATTCCATGCGGCCGGAATTCCGGGACCGGAATAATTTGTTTTCAGAGTGATCGGAGCTTCAGTAGTATTGGTAAGCGTAAATGCAAGCGGCGAAGCAGATGGAATAGTGAGTAAGCCGCTTCCTGTCGCTGCGATCTTCACAGTCGGAATAGTCCAGTTTGACTGAAACACTTCTTTTGTTCCGATGCTCTGAATAAATGCAGCAGCAAAAAGCTGGTTTGTCTGCCATGTCGATCCGATCTTTGCTGCATAACGATTTGTGATACTTCCGCCCTGAGCTACCTTAAACGTAGGGTATTGTGCAGTTGTATCGAGTGCTCCGGTTGCCGGAACAAGCGCCGGTACGGTTGTGCGAACGACAAAATCATGAGCCGGTAAGCCATTGGTACCGGTGAATAATAAATACCGTTCGCCGATGACGACGCCTAAGCGAAGATCTTTTTCAGTCGGAAGCGGACCGACCGATTTAACCGTAACACTGACGATAATACTATCGGCAACGATCTGCTGAGAGATATCGATCGTAAAGGGAGATAAATTTGCTGCGACATTATCAATGCCCGTTTCAATGTTTTGCACATCGATCGGAGAGCCTGAATATCCCATATCAGTGTTTCCGCCGAGGAAAAGATGAGGAGCATATCCATTGCCATAATAGATCGTTGACCTATTTACGGAACCCGGAAAAATAACGCACATCGGATCATTTCCGGGAGCGGGCCAATTCACATGCCACTTCAGCATCACGATCTTATCCCTATAGTCATTCTCAACTTTTTGCATAAAAGGATCGGTGGCTGCACACGGCGGGCACGTTGAGCTGGTGACTTCTTCGAGAAGTACCTTCCTCGGCGCCTGCGCATGCAACGAAGCGGCTGCACATGCAAGAAGCACTGCAGTAAATAGTACGAAACGTTTCATAATTGTATCAATGAATTTGTGAAAAAAGAGACTGAGTAAAAATTATCCTTCTGCGTGTAGGGCGATTCTTCGAAGATTTCATAGGGGTCGCATACATGCACAATAAAGGAATACGAATATAACCCAAATTTTCCAAAGTTGTTTCCGAAATCTTCATGAATTCTTTCCGGAATCTTATTTTCATGATGCCCTAACCCTCTTAGACACGCGAAACAGGCATTTTGTGACACATGCCCGACCTAAAATTTCGGTATGGTTTCCGAGAAAATTATAGGTCATTGGGAGCGAATGCGAAGCAATCCCCTCGATAATGTCGAAGATCCGGGTATTCAGTTAATATCGGGGGGATTGCTTCGTCGGGCTAAAGCCCTCCTCGCAATGACATAGTAAATTTTTTTCTGCCACGCTTTTGATTTACATTCGGGAACAAAGGGCTGCTCTTTCCGTAAGTTTGCAGGTATTAATGAAGTTTTAATGAAATAAAGATCGGGCGGGATATTTGCCGGCGCTCAGAATGATAATATCGGAACTATGAAAATTCTTTATCCATACCTTAAACAGTATAAACATCTTATCGGGCTTGCGCTTTTTTTAGCGACAGTGAATCAGGTATTTTCGCTGCTCGATCCAGTCGTCTTCCGTCATGTGATCGATGATTATGCCACGAAGCCGGGTCAATATACGGAGGGACAATTTTTTATCGGCGTCATCAAGCTTCTTGGCCTTGCCGTCGGCGTTGCATTTATCTCGCGGGTGGCGAAAAACTTTCAGGATTATTATGTAAATGTCATTACCAATCGCATGGGCGCGCAGGTCTATACCGAAGGCCTGGAGCATTCGCTTCAGCTTCCGTATTCTGTTTTTGAAGATCAGCGCAGCGGCGAAACGCTTGGCAAATTACAGAAGGTGCGCTTAGATATCGAACGCATCATTCAGATGGGCATCAGCTTTGTTTTCACGACGCTTATCGGAGTGATCTTTGTAACGATCTATGCCTTCACGATCAACTGGATCGTTGCGCCGGTCTATTTTGCCACGATTCCGATCATCGGTTATCTCAGCTCCTACTTAAGCCGCAAGATCAAGAAAGTACAAAAAACGATCGTTGCCGAAACGACGGCCCTTGCCGGTTCGACAACTGAATCACTGCGCAATATTGAGCTTGTCAAGAGCCTTGGTTTGGCAGATCAGGAGATCAGCCGGCTCAATGCAACGACGGGAAAGATCCTTCTGCTGGAATTGAAAAAAGTAAAATATATCCGCAGCCTCAGTTTTATTCAGGGTACGACGATCAATTTCCTTCGCACCAGTATTTCTTTCCTGATGCTCTACCTTATTTTCCGGCAGAGCATTACCTTCGGCCAGTATTTTTCGCTCTATATTTATTCGTTCTTTATTTTTGGTCCGCTTCAGGAGCTTGGGAATTTTATTAATGTGTATCGCGAGGCAGAAGCATCGTTCGATAATTTCAAAGGAATTATGGAAACGCCTGTCGAGCCGAAGCCTTTGGATGCCGTTTCTGTTAAGGAAATTCGCGACCTGGCTTTCGATCACGTAAGTTTCCAGCATCAAACGGCGACAACGAAGGCATTGCAGGAAGTTTCCTTTAAAGTGGATCGCGGGGAGACGATCGCTTTTGTCGGACCGAGCGGATCGGGCAAAACGACTCTGGTGAAATTATTGGTCGGTCTATACCGTCCGTTATCGGGCGAAGTGCTGTGCAACGGAGTTGCCACCGAAAAATTAAACCTCGATGAGTACCGCAATCGTATCGGCTTAGTGACGCAGGACACGCAGTTATTCTCCGGCTCGATCAGGGAGAATCTCGTCTTTGTACGGCCTGAAGCCAGCGATGAGGAATGCATGAAAGTGCTTCATCAGGCAGCATGCGATAGCTTGCTTGCCCGCGCATCGAACGGACTCGATACGGTGATCGGCGAAGGCGGAGTAAAAGTATCCGGCGGCGAAAAGCAGCGGCTTTCGATCGCGCGTGCTTTGCTGCGCCGTCCGCAGCTTTTAGTATTTGACGAAGCAACGTCATCGCTCGATTCGCTGACCGAAGAAGAAATATCCAAGACGATCCGTGATGTATCCATGCATTCGGATCAGATCACGATCCTCATTGCGCACCGACTTTCGACGATCCTTCATGCCGATAGAATTTATGTTCTCGAACGCGGGCATATTGTCGAATCCGGCAAGCATCAGGATCTGCTTGCAGAAAAAGGTCTGTATTATGCGATGTGGCGCCAGCAGATCGGAGAGCGGAGCATCGATCAAATAAAGAAAATGCCGATAGCGGTGAATTAACCGGGATGTCATTGCGAGGAAACAGCGAAGCGACTGACGAATCGATTCCCTTAGCAGATTGTAGCACCATACTTTCTGCTACAATTTAGGGGATTGCTTCGTCGGGCTAAAGCCCTTCTCGCAATGACATTTTATTATTCAAATTATGGCTTGATCAATTTTTCCAAGCTATCAATATATGCCTCAAAAGCCTTGCGTCCCGAGGCAGTCAGTTGATAATGCGTGATCGGCTTCCTCTCGATAAAACTTTTTTTTACGGATATATATTTCGCTTCTTCGAGTTTTTTCAGATGCACGCTTAAGTTGCCATCGGTTGCTCCGACTTTTTCGCGCAGATAAATAAACTCCGCTTCATCCACTGAAACAAGGACTGCCATGATGGCAAGCCTGATGCGCGAATGGATAATGTCATCGATTTGCTGGTAATTGAAATTCTTCATTTAAGCTGCCAGCGTTAACTTTTTCGATCTGCGGTAGAGTATAATCCCGGGGATGAAGTACTTTGTTTTATAAAGCAGAATAAGGTTCTTTGGTTCCCGGAGTTCTTAACTTAAACTGGCGGTGGTTAATGCGCCACGATCAACGGCTTCGACTCAACATTCTCACCGATCTGCAAGCGGTAATAATAAATCCCGGAGGGGAGATGCGAGGCATCGAATTCGATGCGCTGGTCCCCTGCGGATAATCTATCGTTTAAAAGAGTTGCTACTTCGTTGCCGAGGGTGTTGTAGATTTTTAGGGAAGTAAATTCTTCTTGGGGTAACGTGAAGGAAAAGGATGTTTTTGAGGAGAGGGGGTTAGGGAAAACGTTAAAGCCAAAAAAAGTTTGCTCTGTTACGTTATTCAAAAGTAAATACTGATAATGCGCAACATTCGACCAAAGACCTTCACCGACCGAATCTTTGACACGTACTCTCCAGAAATATTTTCCATTTCCTTTACTCTGAACGAAAAAACTTTTTCCGAAAACTATGGAGTCGAGAATAATTTGTTGAAATAAAGAATCTTTCCCGATCTGAACTTCATATTGAAGGTCAGATGGTGATATTGTCCACGAAAGCCCTGTTGTATCGTTTGCGAAATAATTTGAATCTATTGGAAAGGCTAGCGGTATGAAAGCCAAAGCTATGTAATCAGTTCGAGGTGGAAAGGAGTAAGTGCGGCTACCCCAATATACACATGTTCCGTGTGTTTGTCCGTAGCAGAATTGATTATCTTCTCCTGCTTCAGGCCTGTAAATAGTATCAAGATTAATTGACAACCAGTCATGTATTGCTAAAATCTTATCAAAAAATCTGAGTGTTGAATGATCACTCGCAAATGAAGTATCGCGCTTCGTAACACTATGGATACTATAGTTAGGATATCCTGTTATTTCAGTATCCTCTTCATTAAGATTGAAATTTCGTGAATCAATCGCAGCATCTAGTTTTATCCCAAGTATATGCAATGAAATCCTGCTTTCAATATCTACACGAAAATGCCATTCAGTTATATTTTCAATATTAAATCCAATGGAATTTTCAGGTATGGATTGCCAGTCTCTATGATCATAGAAAGGGTGAATGTCCGTTAGCATCTTCCCCTCACTTCTATACCCTTTTGCACCAATTTCGACCAAACCTGCTGAACCTTTTCCTGAAACAGGTATTGTTGCGCGGCAAACAGAATCAGACCAAAATGTGATCGGAAGAGAAAGGCTATCAACGAAAACAAATCCCTGAGATACTCCGAGATTACCCCAAACTACCAACTCACCTTTCGTCTCGTCGACAGATATACTGTCAATAGTTGCAGGCTGGGCTGAACAGATAGAGCAGAAGCAAAGCATCAGCAGGGCTACTGTATAGAGGGATAAATATTTTCCGCCGATCATTTGCATGATACAAAAGTACGAAATAAATAAGCACTAAACAAGTGCAAAAATCAATACCTTATTTCCCTTAATTCCGCACCAAAAATTCCACTTTCTTCGTCTTCACCTTTTCCCAGTTCTTTAAAGAATTAAAGGGAATGGGCCACTCATATCCGCCGGGAATTGGCTTGAGGGCAGTTTTTTTTCCGGGAGGTTGAAGATTTGCTGAGAGCACTCCGAGATGGAATCCTCCGATCTCGAGTTTTGAAAGGTCGAGAATACTCGAATTATCTTTTGCAGGTGCATTGGCTTTGGTCGCTGCAAAATTGAATTTCGTCATTCCTTTGGGATGAGAGACGTTCAGATCGATCAGAATATCGGGAGGTGAATTTTTATCGGTTTGTGTTGCATTGATGAAAGCGGGCAGGTCATCGGCGCTTCTGACATGAATATCCGTGATGAAGAATGCCGTCGTATCAAAGAGGCTGTCGCGCATGGTATGGCTTTGGTAGCCCGGAAGTTTTTCGTACTCATTATCCTTTTTGGATTCATCCGCTAAAACGGAATCCATCATTTGCTTCGGAGTAGGAGGGATCTTCTTGACGATCTGCCCGGTAGAATCCATTGAGCTCAAAGAGGTGAGAAGCGAGAGCGTTTCCAACCCGAAAGAAATCCGCTCCGATATAATATACGAGTTATCCTTCAGCGGGATCAGATACACATAGACATCAAAACAACCGCTAAAAACAGAAGCGGCAAGAAACACGCAGAGTATTTTTTTCATGAGGAATGTAGGTATGAAGCTTTTTCCTACAAACGGAACTCCGGTTAAGTTCAGCGATTGATCTTAAAACGGAAAAAGCCCGCCTCCGGGCGAGCTTTTCCTTCATCGTTCATAATTCCTACCTCATTTTCCTTACCCCTTCGGTCGAGCTTTCTGTATTGCCTCAGCCGTACCCTCGGCATATTTCTTAAAGTTCTCGTTGAACTTTGCTGCCAGTTCTTTTGCCTGTTTGTCGTAAGCGGCTTTATCGCTCCAGGTGTAGCGGGGATTCAGGATTTCGTCAGGGACATTCGGCACCGATTTTGGAATGTGCAAACCAAAGATAGGATCTTCGGTGGTTTCGACGTTATCGAGCATTCCTGCAAGGGCTTCGTTCACCATTGCTCTGGTATATGGGAGGTTCATGCGTTTGCCGACGCCGTAGGGTCCGCCCGTCCAGCCGGTGTTGACAAGCCAGCATTTTGCATTATGCAGATCTATTTTTTTGCCAAGCAGATCGGCATAGACATTCGGATGATGCACCATGAACGGCGCGCCGAAACACGTTGAGAAATTCGGTTCGGGAGTGGTGACACCGCGCTCCGTGCCGGCAAGTTTTGCCGTATAGCCGGAGATGAAATGATAAAGCGCCTGCTCCTTTGTTAAGCGCGAGATCGGCGGCAGAACGCCGAATGCATCGGCAGTCAGTAAAACAATATTCTTCGGATGTCCTCCGATGCTTGGATGGACTGCATTGGGAATAAATTCGAGCGGATACGCTGCGCGTGTGTTTTCCGTTTACGATATATCGTTATAATCCGGATTGCGATCCTTATCAAGAACGACATTCTCTAAAACGGTGCCGCGCTTGATAGCTCCCCAAATTTCCGGCTCCTGCTCTTTGGAAAGCTTTACGCATTTTGCATAACAGCCGCCTTCGAAATTAAAAACGCCGTTATCGCTCCAGCCATGCTCGTCATCGCCGATAAGTGAACGTGTTTGATCGGCAGAAAGAGTTGTTTTTCC
>PLXB01000361.1 GCA_003151215.1 Ignavibacteriota bacterium | reverse complement strand
CCCAAATACATAACTTAAGTTTGATGAATAGGTGTCATTTAAAGTGCCAGTTAACCAAGCCCAATTACCCCCTGTATTTGGTGGGCATATCCCATCAAGTAATGTGACTTCAAAACCAGCTCCAGGGCAGGGCCCAATCCCGCCAGAGGTTTGTGTACCGTCATAAATTTCAACTAAAGCATACCCGCCATTCCCATCTCGTACCCAACCTAGGACGAAACCGCACCCCGCTCCATCGCGGTATAAAGCAGTGGCATACGTATAATTGGTAAGGAAGAATTCTGAAATGAACAATATTGCTGCAAAGAAAACAATGTATTTAATTTTCATGATCGTATTTGAGATAAGGTTTAAATTAAGTGACGGACTCTATGTTTTGATAAACTTTCGTGTCCTTAAAGAATATACACATGAAACCCAGTAAAAAGGTGGCTCTATTAAGATTCCTTTTTTCTAATTTCCTTTAAGCCCATCTGCTTTCTAAGAGATTGTTTTCCTTTTAAGAGATGATCCTTAACCGTATTTATGGAAATTGAAAGCTGTTCGGAGATTTCGGTAATGGAGTAACCTTCTAAAAATTTTTTACGCCAAACTTCGCGCCTTTTTTCTGGCAATTGATGCAAAAAATAATCTACCATTAGTGATACTTGTACTTTTTCCTCGCTCGAATCAATGGTTAAATTCTCATTTAATTCATAATTCATTCTAATTTTTTGCAGGCTAATAACGCGTTTATTCCTTCGAAGTTCGTTTAGAATTTTTCTCTTTGCAACGACATAAAGAAATGCCCGTCGATGTTGGTCCGTGATTACTATCTTTTTGGTGCCTTCATAGGTGAGAAGTTCTGTCAAAGCTTCACTTAAAGAGATTAAAATAAATTCTGCATCAACTTCGGTGGAAAATTGACGCTGCAAAATTTTTTTAGAATCGGAACAGAGGGTTTCGTAATTATTAGTCACAGAACGTGTCTCCTATTAATTCGAAAGAGGAAATAATTATTTTAGATAGAGTCGGTAGAAGAGCGAACTAATTTATTGTCTAAACTTACATTTCTGAACGTAGTGCCGCGCAAATGTGGTTCCCAAAACTTTGTTTTGGCAATGAATTGCAACTCGCACGTTTTGTTGCGGTTTTTGTTGCTTTTTATTGTATATCGTCGACTCGGTATAGCGGCGTATCTTTGCTAAAATAATCTTTGCAATGCTTTTTCGTGTCTTGATCTTTTTGATACTTTTTTCTGCCACTGCTTTTGCTCAGTTCACGAGCAATGAAGAAGCCTTCAAACATGCGCTGCATGAAGAATTGGCAAAACGGGATAATGGCGCCTGGCTTTATGCCCGCAGCGAAGTGTATCGGAAAACGGTTCTGCATCATATCGCGGAAAAATTGCATCTTGGCACTGCGTATCAAAAGAATTTTCATGAAATGCTGCCTCAGAGTATTCAGTCATTTTCCGGAGATGTATCGAACGATCAGCTTGGACAGGAAGAGACATCGGTCGCGATCAGCCGCAGCGATCCGAACCGAATCGTCATTACTTCTAATGATGAAGCTGAGGATGTTCGCTCGATGCCTGTCTATCTTTCGACTGATGCAGGCATGTCTTGGAATACGGAGCGTATGCCTATTCCGCCCAAACCGTATTATGCATTCGGCGATCCATTTGTTATTGGAGACAAAGACAATGGATTTTACTATGCTTTCTTAATCTATAATGAAAAAGCATATCTATCGAATATTATGGTCGCACATTCTGCCGACGGCCTGATCTGGACGTATGGGAATCCCGTTATTGCTGATAAGAAACCGGATGCAAGCACTGAAGATAAGGAAAGCATTGCTATCGATCTGGGAAAGAATAGTTCGGTAAACGGAAGGGTCTATATTTCCTGGGAGCATTTTGATAGTGATCCGTCAAAGAACGGATTGCAATTGGCATGGAGCGATAATGCAGGAAGTAGCTGGAGCGCCCCTGTGAGGATAGATTCCGGCACCGGATTTTTCTCCCAGGTCAAAGTTGATAATAATGGGAATGTCTTTTATACATATAGCCAATACACGAATAATGGCGACCAAGAGGAGCATTATCTTCTGATTTCTTACGATCACGGCGTTACTTTTATTCGCAGGAAAATTGCAGAGTATTACAATTACCCGTATAGTATCAGTCAGCAAATCCCGACACTAAAGGGCGACAGAGGCATTAAATGTTTCCCCTATATTGCTATCGACTACGATTCGCATCTTAATATTCTTCATGCTATATACGGTTCATATTATACGTGGAATGATACAGTAAGCACGGCAGTACTCTATTATACCAATACCAAAGATGAAGGTCAAAGCTGGACGGCTCCGCTTGCTATTGGCTTTGAGAAAGATAGCTCGTCATTACATACCGATCGCTTTATGCCATGGATCGGAGTTGACCAGACAAACGGCGATGTCCATATTCTTTACTACTCTTCACAAGAAGATCCTGGGAATATTAAGATCGCTGCGAACCGTGCGATCATACATCAGGATGGAGAGATAGTGTATACGCAGCTTTCTGATTCGCTATTCAATCCGTTACAAGTGACCGATTATCTGACGTTCCCGTTTATCGGCGATTATACTGGCTGTGCGATGATCGGTTCGACATTTGTTTATACCTGGACAGAAAATAATAAAGAACTTCCTGCCGGACTATACCCTGATGGTGAGATATATGCCTATACTAGCAGTCAATCTGCAGGCGTTCCGGCAATGCATCAGGTTTCTGCCAGAGCTCTCTCAATTTTCTCCGCTTATCCCAATCCTGCAACTTCCGGCAAACTCACCGTTGGAATTGCTGTTCCGAATAGCGGAACGGTTTCCCTGCTCATCTCATCTATCGACGGTTCATTTGTAAATAAATTATTTTCAGAAAACCTCGCAAAAGGCACGTACGAAAAAGAATTCGATATTTCCGGGATTGCAAGTGGCGATTATATTATTTCTCTTGAAACCGACTATGGTTTTGCTCAGAAAAAGATCGTTATCATAAAGTAAATTATTTTATCATTTGATACTTATCGCATTGCACCTGACCCCAATTCTTGCATCCATTTCCGGGATCACTTACATATATTGGGCGGCGCTCTATATGCATCTTTTCGGTGCTGTTGCCTGGCTTGGCGGTATCCTTTTCTTAACCGGTATCACACGTCCGATCTTTGAGTATTTCGGCGCGGATGCGTACGATATTTCCCAACGTATCAAAATTCGCTTTCTCGGATTTAGCTGGATGCTGTTATGGACTGTTGTGGTGACCGGCATTATTATCCTGCTGTGGACAACGCGATTTATTTTTTTCGATTTTTCCAGTCTCTGGCTTGTCTTAGCGCATGTGAAGATTCTGCTCTTCTTAATTCTTGCAGCGCTGAGCCTCATGCTCCGCGCAAGTTACAGGGAGATCTCTGCGGCACGAAGCGAGAAAGAGGGAAGTGAAGATCTTTCGCCGCGCGATATTATTTTATGGCGCATCCGTATGATCGAACAATTCGAAGTATGGATGGCAATTATCATTTTGCTGGTTGTAAGTGTGATGCAGGTATATTGAGCCGACATGCCAAGAAAACAACAACATGAATCCCTTCCGCGATGGATCACTCGCGATAACGAAGTGCTTGCCAGGACACGCATCTTCAGCCTTGAGAAGTCACGCCGTGATGAAGAGGGGACAAAAAAAAGCGGCGATTTCTATGTCCTCGATGCTGCAGATTGGATCAATGTAATTGCGCTTACTCCGGAAAATCAGGTCGTGCTTGTCGAGCAATTTCGTCATGGTTCTGAGGATTTCGAACTGGAGATAGTCGGCGGCTTAGTAGATAATAACGAGGCTCCGAAAGATGCTGCTCTACGCGAACTTCGCGAAGAGACAGGTTTCGTACCGACCGGTGATAGCGAAATAGCTCTCATCGGCAAAGTTCTCCCTAACCCTGCCTTCCTGAATAATGTCTGCTATACCTATCTCATCACAAAAGTTAAGCAGGAAGCCGAGCAGGAATTCGATGATAACGAGAATATTGTTGTGCGCTTAGAACCCTTAGAAAAGATCGATGACCTTATCCGCACCGGGCATATCACGCATTCACTGGTTGTTGCTGCATTTATGTGGCTGAAGCTGCGATAAATTATATTTGCTTTATGCCAAAGAAGAAAATTATTCGGACAGAAGATATTTTGGAGAAAGATATTCTTTCTTTGTATGAGAACGTGCTTCCATTAGTATATTATAATCCAAAAAAAATAGACATCATTATGGAGCTTAAGAAAGCACTACTTTCTTTTGTGCAGTTTGATTTATTCCACTATTTGATGGATGATCCTAAATCTTCTTTAGGGACTGACCATTTTGTCAGTTCCTATCAAAGGTGGGGACCGTTTGAAAATAAAAAAGAATTTACCGATATTTCTGTAAAGCAGGTTAAAGACAGCTTAAGTTTTGAGACATTCATCGATCAAGTGGAACATGGATATCAAACGATGCTGCAAAATGCACGGATACAATATCCCGATAGGCCCCAAAGCTATTACCATAGAATAATCTCTCGGGAATATCCGAAGGTCGGTGTAGGTTTTTTGCGGTTCAGTAAAAAAGGTGATGATAAATCATTTAATATAGAAGAAAAATTGGTTTTTGAAAGGCTTTCTCCACATATTCTTTTGATTTTCCGAATTATCCTGAATCAATTGTTCCAATCACAATCTATTCAATATTTCGTTG
>PLXB01000276.1 GCA_003151215.1 Ignavibacteriota bacterium | reverse complement strand
TATCGTATGACTTGTCTTTGGTCGTTCCGAAATAAGTCTTGGATAAAATGTCTGCCATCAACCCGTACACGATAAATTGAATTCCAATGAAGAATCCGAACATTGCGAGCATCGTCCAAACAGTGTGGGTGAACCCCAGTCCGTAGAAAATCTTCTGATAAAGCGCAATCATAAAAGCAATCATGGATATCATGACCAAGATGATTCCACCGCGCCCGAATAAGTGAAGTGGGCGGTTTGCGTATTTCTGCCAGAACCAGACGGACACCATATCGAGCATTCCCCTGATTCCCCGCGTCCAATTGTATTTTGTGACTCCGCTCGTGCGGCTGCGATGATTGACCACGACTTCGCCGATGGTGAATCCTTTTATTTTCAGGACGGCCGGTATAAACCGATGCATTTCGCCGTACAAATCGATGCACTCGAAGCATTTTGCGCGATACACTTTCAGTGTGCATCCGCTGTCGTGTATTCCGTCATTGATGAAATGCTTCCTGATCCAAGCGGCAATGAGCGAAAAAAACTTTTTTGAAAATGAATCTTGGCGATTCTTGCGCCAGCCGGATACGACATCCAAGTTGTGCTCTTTTGCATATGCAAGCATCATGGGAATGCTAGCGGGGTCGTTCTGACCATCGCCGTCCATTGCAACGATAATGTCGCCTTTTGCCTGTTTGACTCCGGCATCAAATGCCGCGGTCTGTCCGAAGTTTTTGCGGAGCCGGACAATCGTTATCGGAGAAAGCGTTTTTAGGATTGCCTGTGTGCCATCAACTGAACCGTCATCAACGAAGATAACTTCGAACTTCTCCGGGTAATCCTTCATAGCAAGAAGAATCTCTTCAAAAAGAGCTTTGACGTTTCCCGCTTCGTTATAGGCTAGAACAACTATTGAAATCATAGAATATGGAGAGTATAGCCCATTCTAACCACATATACAACGATTTAATAAACATGTAAACTATCGCAAAAAAAATAGAAAAGGATTAGTGAAAATAAGTAATAATCGCTGAACCGATGAAAATAAGCGTTCCGCCGATAAAGAAATAAATATTCGGCGAGGAGCGAAAAAATATGAAGCTAAAGAGTACGACGAAAAATGGATAGACAATTTCAATGATAGAAGCATACGGTGCACCGATGCTTTTGATGCCTGAAAAAATAAGAAAATTCGCCAATACAGCGAGCACGACTGAAAGAATAACGAGAGACAAATTTGTTCTGCCTGAAGAAAATAACGCCTTTATCGAGCCATGCTCAAAAAAAAGAAACGGTAACATGACAACTGCGGTAATAATGGAATCTACAAACAAGAGCGTGGCAGGCGATGTGCCGGCGAGAACTTTCTGGTCAATCGTGTAGACGAGACCCCACGTTATCGCAGCTCCTACGGCATAGATGAATCCTGAATTCATATGATTATAATAGCATTATATCTGATTTTTAGCGTCCTGTTTTTATTTGCATTTCAACACAAAAAGAGTACAGTATGCTTCATCTATCGAGTGTATAAAAAATAATCAGAACAATGACTACAATTTTTCCAGACTCAAAACTTGCCCACCAATACCTCGACGGACTCACAGGTATAGAAATTGGCGCTGCTCTCCATAACCCTTTTAACCTTAATACCATCAACGCGGACCTGAAGCTCGGCGAGATATACGAAAAAGAACAGGTTGCTCTGGCTGAAGGCATTTCTCCGATTGACGTCATCATACAAGATGCTTCAAGGCTTCCCTTCAAAGACAAGGAATATGACTTTGTCATAAACTCCCACGTCATTGAACATATTTACAGACCGGATCTCGCAATTATCGAGTGGTGTAGAGTGGCGAAAAGCTATATCTTTTTGATCATACCCCACAAAGACAGAACGTTTGATAAGGATAGAAACGAAACTACGCCTGAAGAAATCTTCTCGAGAGAAAATTTAATGGAGTATCCTGACGGCCATCATAATGTCTGGAGAACGCAGTCTTTTTTGGAATTTATTTTTTGCCTCAAGGAATACGTAGAAATTCTCGAAGTGCAGAATGTTGACGACAAAGTCGGAAACGGGTTTACAGTAGTTTTGAAGATTAAAAGTTAAACTACGAAATTAATTTTCCGTAGTAAAAAATTTAATTTACAAGAGTAAAGTCCAAGCTATTGCTGATTTTGCCGCCATTACTACCAGTTAAAGTCAGAGGATACGTACTTCCCGAAACACGTTGGCTTGAGCTTGGAACAACAAAATCCAATTCTGTACCATCAGGGGAAACATAGCTAGGTGATGCATACATGGGTACATTTCCAATATTGATTCCTTCACCGCCAGTAAAATTCGTTCCATGAATTTTTACCGTTGCTCCTACTTTGGCCGATGCAGGTTCGAGAGAATTCATAAACGGTGCATCGGATGCCGTGGAGCTGGTGACCGTAAACTGCAAACCGTTACTTCGCTCCTGACTATAGGCATTTACGTAAATGGTATAGACGCCAGGAGTAATAACAGTGTAGTTATTACAAGTACCTGAGGAATCAACGATATAACTGCAGAATCGGGCAGGAATGGAAATAGTGATAGCGCTGTCGTTTGTCGGATTTCCCGCCCAAAGATACCCATGCTTGGCAAGAGCATCGTCTGGGTAACCTGCGAGAGAAACTTGGACATGTGGCTTTGTTTTCCAATCATCAGTTTGTTGCAAAGCTAGGGGCGGAACATCCTCAA
>PLXB01000111.1 GCA_003151215.1 Ignavibacteriota bacterium | reverse complement strand
AATCGCCGGGAAGTGCATCTTTAAAAGACGAGTTCGATTTATGAGCACCGCAGTTCTTGTTCTTTCGACCAGAGCACGGGATAATAATCAGGGTATTCTCGAGTTCATTCGGACAAATTGAACTGCTGGTTTCGTCTGTATCTTTAGCAGAGCGCGTCCGTAGCTTAATGGGCACGTGCTTATCTTTTGCTAGTATGGGATCTGAAGTATTTTCTAGAATATTTACGTATTTTCCCAGCGGGCCTTTTGTGCGCCTTATTACACCTATATTTTCTAGGCGTCGACAAATTTGGTTTACTTGTTGCCTAGGGGTAATTCCCGTTAATCGCGAGATCTCATCATCGTTCAGCCCAGGGCTTTCGCGTATAAGATTAATTATTTTATCGGCGTTATTCATTTACCAGACTCCTCGATAAAGTCAGACATTTTATCAAGAAATTCTGGNNCGTGCCTGTTATTCCAAAGACCCGACTGCTTTACTTTTTTCCGCGATGAATAGCGCCCAAGCCATCCGGGCGAGGAGATATCAAGAGATTCTTTCTCGTAATTACTGAGCAACGCTATGGTGTTGCGTTCTATATAACCGCGCATACTGTTAGGCCCTGGCTGGTCATCAACCGCAAGGGTCAGATAAGGCATCATTCTTATATATTTGCTGACGCGTTTTTCAAGAATGGCCTCTTCTTGACGAGAAACAATTCGGGATACGTTCTTTTTTCCCCAGGATCCAATTGAATAGTCAGGGTCTAATACGGACAAAGCGTCCCCTACAAGAAGCCTAAATATAGAACCTCGATGGTTTCCAGCTCCATTCCGGCTGCCTGCGTGCTGCTTCAATCGCCCCCATAGCGATGATTTGGATCCTTGCTTCAAGCCGTGGGTTCCAACTCTCACAACACGAAGATTTGTACCCCACCGCGAAGATAATTCGCCAGGTTCAAAAAAGTAATAAACACCTCGCGTAGGTGAGCTCTGTCGGCCCGAGGTGTTTTCTAGAAGCCTTAAGCCACCTTGCTGTTCTTGAAGCCGCGATAGCAGTTTGTAGAACCTCGTCATATCGTCGGAGCGTTTCGAATCCATATTTTATCCAAATAACTTATTCGGGGCAGGAAGTTCGTAATTTTCACCTCATGTATATCCGATCGCAGTAGATATGGCATCATAAAGACGATCGGGCTTGTTCATTAAATCGAAATCTAGATCAACCTGGCGTGTATAAAGGCATTTTTCTCTATCGGAACTTAACAAGTATTTTTTGTTAGAAACATTATCTCTTGCGGGATACAGAAGAATATTATTAGGACAATCGAAATGATGGGCATATGAGTAGACCTGGTATATATCGCTCATCGATACGTTGTTTTTGTAATTTTCATGATCCAGAGCAAGCTTCTTCCATTTCGTATCTAGAATCAGTAATGGATTACCCAAATCATCTTGAATAACTACATCAGGTCGAATGGGCACGCGAGGTAATTCCGTACCTGAGTTGTGCAACTGCATAAGCAGATGTCTATTGCGGCCCCGAAATTGACATTGAACCCATTGTGGCTTGAAACCCAGGCTTCGCGCGTTCCGCTTTATGTACGTTGCAATGAATGATTCAAATACCGTTTCCATTGGAAACAAAAGTGAAAATCCACCGTCAGGTCCGGAAGCGAGATTCGGGTTGAAACCTGATATTATTAAATTGCAAAACTCAATAAGCGCCTTGTATCTAGAGTTTGCTCTATTAAATAATACATTTCTAAAATCATGTTCTTTAATTGAAACGTCCTTTACGTCGTTCAGAACAAAATTTATCTCTCGAAGTTTTTGTTGTGTCGAAATGACGTTGGTGTGTTTATTCAAGTATTGGCACGTGTATTTTATAATCCTATTTATCCAAGTGTCAGAAACAAAATTATCGTATGCCACACAAAAGCGATGCTGCCTGAGCGGACCGGCTCTCATCTGTTGTGCAATTATAAGCTTACCTTTTATGAAAGATGATTCTTCTTCAATGTGGATGTAGCTCCGGTCCACGCCATTACGTAATTCCGTTAGAGCCGCTTCGGAAAAAAGGGCTATGAATAACTCCAGAATAGGAAGGCGATCGTAGGTTAGGCTGGCAATATCTCTTAGCGAAAAAGGAAGGCTGCCTGAATACCAAAGCATAAAAAGGAGGTTGCGACGCCATGTATCGTGTACTTCTTTATCGTTTACGTCAGATATCTTGGGCAGTATTTCGATAGTTAATTCGGCAATTTGAATAACACCAACCCAATTTTTAGCTTTAATTTCCCGATGGTATTTCCAATCGAATATGGTTTCCCCATCATGTTTTCGGGCATGATGTTCGTCAAACTCCTGCAGCACCAGCGCCATCTGTGGAGATAGTTGAACACGGGGAAATGACTGATGCTCAAGAAGCTGAATTAGCATTTCAGTCTAACAAGCCTTCGAAATATTCTTTCAGATTTCTGGTGCCCATTCTAAATTCTGGATTTACTTGATATGAGAACTTCTTATCAATTCGATTGGGGGCCGTTCCTATTTCTGGGAGCTCATCAAAGTATATGATCGGATAATTGTTTTTCGTTTCTTGATCTGCGGAACAATTTAATACCTGGCAGGTTTTTTCCCAGTCTTCAAAGAAGTACTCTTGTAGGAGAGGTATAATATTTCTTTTGAAGACATGGCATAAGTCGTCGAGTTTACTAACCTTAGTAAGATAGGCGTGACCGATTACGTGCTCGCGATCATAGAGATATTCGATTCTTCGATTAATATCCTTCAATAAGCGTCCCAAATGAATACCTTCGATTTCTCGGTTAAGTTCAGGAAGCTCATATTCCGGCATTATTTCCACAAAGGAGAAGCGACGCCTAAGGGCCGTATCTAATAATGCAATTGATCGATCTGCAGTGTTCATGGTTCCGACAACATATAAATTGGAGGGCACAGAGAACTGCTCACCCGAATAGGGAAGTGTAACGCTGATGGGAGCATCCTTACCCGGCTGCTTTCTCTTATCCGGTTCGATAAGCGTCAGAAGCTCACCGAATATTTTGCTTATATTGCCGCGGTTAATTTCGTCGATAAAAATGGCGTAGGAGTGATCAGGATCCTCATCCGCTCGCTTCGCAATGGTTTTAAACGCACCGGGCACCACTGCATATGTCATTTGATTTCCCGTCACTACCGGGCGAAGGCCTTCGATAAATTCTTCATATCCATACGATTGATGAAAAGTTACAAAAACATATCTCTTTTCTTGCCCATCCGAGAAGAGCGGAAAATACTCCTTCTGTAACCGATACGTTTTGCCTGTCCCAGGGGGCCCGTAAATAATCAAATTTAGATCTGATAGTACATCATTTGCCATAGGCTGATCCTTGGTTT
>PLXB01000290.1 GCA_003151215.1 Ignavibacteriota bacterium | reverse complement strand
AGAGACGCGATATATCGCGTCTCTACTATCGCTTTAAATTTATTTCAGCAGGTACACAGCCTCCGAACGTATCACCTCAGGAGTTCTTACTCTGAGCAGGCGGAGCCCGCTTGCGCCTTGAAGTTCAAACATACGTATAACTTTTCGCTCACCGCATGCGACGATGAGTGGTTCCGATTGAATACAATTTCCGAGTGCATCAAATATTTCAATCACTCCGTCATTGGCGTATTCAGCAGGAATTTGAATCGTTACGGAAATGGTGGAGGATGTCGGGTTCGGTGAAATATGTTCGATCATCAAACCGGAAATTCCGTACCTGAGGAATTCGGAAATACTCGAATCTCCGCATTGTGTAATAAGCGAGAAACTTGTGACGATTTGCGGAGGAATAACGATAGCTGTCGGCAGACAGGCTCTGGAATTGGAAGTATCGAATACAGAGAAATCCGTGAGAATGATAGATGTACTTTGGGAATCGCTGATAAATGGGTGAAGCACTAATGTCCCAAGCAAACCGGCTCCAAGCTTTCGTGGAAAAGGAAGTTGAAGATTGATAGTAACATTTGTTCTTGTTGACAGAAGCGGTAAAACTGTTGCACCGTTGATGACGGAGCCTGTCATATCAAAACTCCTCGGTTCAAGAAGGTCGGTATTCAGATTCATAGATATATTAATCCTCGCAACAGCGATCACGCTTGTATCAAGTAATTGTATCGGAAGCCGAACATCATTTCCGGCATTTGCAGTAAGTGTAACATTCGGCAATGAAAGCTGGATCACGACAGGCTGAATGCCTACACCATCGAGGAGAACATTAATTTCTTTTACGGTGCCATCAGCTAAATGAAGAAAGAAGTCTGCTGTAGCGCTGCGCAACCCGTTTGCTTGCGGTGAAAATAGACCTTGCTCAACAATAGTGCTCCCACTTGGCATAGGGATCTTCGCAAATGAATTTATGACGTAATCCGAACTTCCAGCACCGTTGAATATGATCGAATCCAAATAGAGTGAGTCGCATGTCGTATTCGATAAAATAAGAGTAAAACCTGAGTCCAGACAAGTCAATACTGAACCGATAGATGTCGCACTGAGCGATAACAAGCCGGGATCATTCGTACCGATGCCGCTTAAAGGGATATCGTGATCGCCTGCGTTTGTGGCAATATGGAGTATCGAATTAAATGAGCCTAATGTCGGAGGTTTGAATCTGATAATGACCTTCGCGCTTGATCCGCGAGGAATATTCATATCTTTTATCGATTGAATAACTGTATAACTTAATCCTGAACCGATGAAGAGTTCATCGGTGATCTTTAAGGTATCACAGCCGGTATTCGTGATCGTCACTTCAAGATCACGGAATATACAGGTATTAATAGATCCGAAATCGAGCGACAATGCAGAGAGTGCAATAACCGGAAGACCTGGCGTTGCAAGACCACTCAGAGCAAGGGTCGTATCGAAGCGGTTGTTGCTGTCGCTATTATTGTAAGAATGAATTGTAATAAATTTTGTGAATATTCCTTCGATGCCCGGCACGAAATGAAAATGGAGCGTTATTCCTGAATCAGTCTTGATATTTACCGGAAGAGAGATCGGATCAAAACGGAACGGCGCATCCACACCTATAGAATCCAAAAGTATTGGCGAACAAGAGATGTTTTTGAAAAAAATGTCTCCTTCTACGGAATCGCAGATTGTGGAAGTGATAAGGGGCTGCGAAAGTGTATATCCGCGCGTTCCGGTTATTCCATTTCCGGTAAGAGACACTGTGATACTTGAATCCGAAGTAATAAGATTCAGTTTGCCTGTTACGATTCCGATAGCACTTGGTTTAAATTGCAGCAAGACCGTGCGCGATATTCCCGGATCAAGTCCAAACGGTAGGAATGCAGAAAGAAGATTGAAAGGCGGACCGTCAGTTGCAAGTGAGATCACTGACATTGGCGAACATCCGATATTTGTTATCGTCAGGGTTCGCACAGAATCATCACCGCAGATACTTCGTGTACCGAAATCCATAACATTCCCCGGCGTTTGAGTAATAAATGGAATATCACGCGCCGGTAAACCCTGCAATTTTATGGTGATGATGGTATCTTGTAAAAATCCATCGGGTTGACGAAAAGTAATACGAACCCGTTCGGTTGCGATCTGGATTTTTTGCGGCTTGAAACGAATGACGACCGTATCAAATACTGTACTATCCTTGCCAAAAAATCGCGCTTGTTTCGGCAAACTCAATTCACCGGTATTGTCATCAATAAATGCAACGTTGGTGACAATGAGCGAGTCGCAATCATTATATGCTAACCGCAAATGAAAATCTGCGCTGTCGCAAAGTTTTGCACTTAACGGTGATATATTGGCTATATCTGTAAGAGTGATTTTACCAAACGCCGATGCAGTAAGCGTTCCATCGCCACCATCGGAAGTTTTCCAAACGCCTCCAAATTTATCGAATGCATAGACAACGGCGCCTTTGCCGGTAACGGCAAAACGTTTATCGTTAAAATTGGAAGGTCCTCCGACTTGGATCCATGTAAAGCCGCCATTAAGTGATCGCATCATCGTCGTGATGCCCGGATCCATCGCCGTCGAATCCTCCCCCTGTGTATAGATGACGCTTCGGCACCACCGTGCTCCGGAAATACCGCCGCTGATCGCATCGACCGAACTGGAAAAACGGGTGGTAAAAGTTGAGCCGTTATCAGTAGAGCCAAAGATTCCGGAGGAATTAAAAGAGATATTTCGTTCACTTGCAAAAAGTAATCCTCCGGTTGCAACATCGGCAAATGCTGTCCATGCTTCATGTGGAATGTCGATGGGGTTCCAGTTCGATCCGCCGTCTTTCGTAATGAGAACCTGACCGATAAATGTTCCTTCTGAGGAGGCGATTCCGATATTATCATCTAAGAAATCGAGCCCTAATATTCCTCCGGATACAGCAACTGTCTGGAATGTTAATCCGCCGTCGGTTGAGCGTTTTATGCCGAAGAATCGGTCGGTAAAGAAAATGCCCCGCGAAGTTTGGCGTATCGAGACCGGAAAATCAGCCTGATACCAAAGTGTCCAGCTTTTACCTCCGTCGCTTGTTTTATAAATACCGCTCCAGCCATGCTCAATGCGCTCGCGGACTGTTGCCCATCCGTTTAATTGATCTGCAAAATAAATATCGGTGACCTGGCCGAAAAGATTCATGTTCGGCATCAGCGACCGTGTCCATGACTTACCGCCATCGGTTGTATAATAGATTTGGGCAGGGTAACCACCCGGATAATTGCCTGTTCCGATACATCCGACATCAGGATTAATAAAATACGCAGCACTTCCGACGTTCGGCAGTTGGAATATATTTTGCCAATGCTGGCTGTATGCAGTCGTCGCTCCAAGCAGGAAGAAAAGAAAAATCGATATGTTGATCTTGCGTATCAATGCGTTAGTACGATCCTTTCAAATTTTCCGTCGCCGAAATCCAGGATATAAATGCCTGCGGTTAACGAATGAAGATGGTAAATAATCATCCTTTCTTCTCCCGTTTGTAACTGCATTATTTCTTTCCCCAAAAGATCACGGATAAAAATATTTTTCGGAAGAGAATGCGTCGACCAGATACAGACGTCATTCTGAACCGGATTCGGATATACTCTGATCTCATTTCCTTCTTCAGGAATGTAGACGTAATTTGTTTGTGTCGTTTTACCTGTTCCGCGAAGGGTGATGAACCTGGCGCCAATGTTTGTTTCAATATCGAGAGATTCCAGATAATCGCCTGATAAATGCGGGTTGAAACTGACTGTCTCCTGAATGTTTTTTCCCGGAGCAAGCAAAGTTGGGAATTTATGCAGATCCGGAATAAAGATCGCCGGATTAGTCGAAGTCATGGTGTCGATCAGAAGTGTATCACAACCGGAGTTCGTTATTGTCACTGTCAGCTTGTGCATAGAATCTAATCCCGTTGCCGGAAAATCGAGTTCGTTTTCTGATAGCGAAATGTCAGGGCTTCCTGCTATGCCTAAAGCGATCAGATCAAAAAATTTCTGTTCGATATTGCCTGTGATCGAGGAATGGAATTTTAGCCTATAATGAGCTGTATCAAAGCCTGCATGAGTTGCCCGGTACGTAAAAGAAATCCTTATACTCGCAGTATCACCCAGAAACCCCGGATTGAATTTTGCACTGAATGATGAATTCGCGCCTATTTGTTTAAGCGAATCGAGAATAATCCCGGTGCATTGATCATAACTTACAGAGACGCCAAATTGCGTGGGTGGAGCATTATTGCAAAGTGAATTCCTGATGCTGCTATCGGGTTGAATTATGACCCTATCTGCTACAGAATCGCTTACGACACTATCGATGCCATCTCGCACAACGCCGATCAGGCCGCTTTGGTCAAGCCAAAAAATTGTCGAGCCTCTGTCAAGCACGACACCTTTTTTGAGCGCAACCGATGAAAATATCGCCGGACCTGCTTCCTGGAAAAATCTTCCCTGATCTATTGAGCGGTATAATGACCCATGAGTTGCGGCATCCGGAGCGAGATAAAAAGTCCCCGAGCAATCGCGCACGCCGATGACGGGACCTGTAGGAATGAAGAAAATGCTCGAAAGTGTTTGCCACGTCGCTCCGCTATCAATGGATTTGACAATTTCCGAGCCGCCGATATAGAGTGCAGAATGCGTACGGTCAATGTAAATCGAATTCCGCGTATGGAGCGTATCTAAAATAACGAACCAATTTTTTCCTCCATTAGTAGAACGGTAAGCATTTTTTCCGGAAACGGCAAATGCGTTTTGCGAAGAATAAAACTCTGCTGCAATCACGGTATCGGACGTCAAAATTCCCTGAGATGGAAGGAAGTTTATTCCGTCACTGCTATAATTAAGCGATGTACTAAGATTGGCAAGCATAGACGTTCCGAGCACGGCAAAAAGAAAAGGGTCTTTATCAGAAATGATTTTTGTAAAATCTTTCCACGTATTGGTAGCCTGAAAAATTCCATNNTGCAGTGAATTCATCTCGGATGATCACAGAGGAGACCGGACCGTTCGTAAAAAAAATACCGTTGATCGCACCGCTATCGTATTTGGCAAGAAGAATAGAACCGTTGTCATTAACACCGATAAGCCCTAAACGCGTCGTGAGCATATCGAATGACGACATATTCCTGTCATCTATAAGCATCCACGTCGGCTGATGCAGTTGTGCAAAAGCGCCTGAAGACATCGCGACGACAGTAATGACAAAAAGAACTTGTTTCACAACAATATATACCTTTCTTTAAAGGGTAGTCATCACCTGCCCATGAGTGTGTTCCCTTATTGTAAAGCCAAAAAGGCACAAAAAAACTCCGCAAAGCAGAGTAATTGGAAATGAAGGATGAAGGCTATTAAATTTTAAAAAAAATGAAAGACTGCCCTCACGGAAATTCCGTGTAAGCAGCCTTCAAAAATTCGATACAATTATATTGCGCTTCTTCCGGAGATGATGCGGAAAAGAATAGCAATAATTGCAATAACAAGCAGGATATGGATCAAGCCGCCGGCACCGTAACCTACGAAGCCGATCAACCAACCAATAACCAGAATCACAGCAATGATATAGAGTAGTGAGCCCATATGTTTGTTTCTTGAGTATATATGATAGAAAGCATTGAAATATAAGGGATTAGGGAGTAGGGTTTTGGGGAAACCCTTTTCACAAACTTACGACATTTTTCCCCGAGCGGATGTAAAGTATGAAATTTATTTTCAGATAAGGAGATCAAGCCCAAAATACACCTCCGTGCATTTTGCGCTCGATCTTTGCGGATTTCATTTCGCCCATCCGCCTCGATTAATTATCAGTAATAATCGTCGTTTCAGATGTTTTCTCGGGCTTTTCTTCGACTACCGTTTTTCTATCGGTTCCGGTTGAAGTATTTTTTACACGTTCCTCAGTTTTTGAAGAACCGTCATCGTTCACTTTTGTCTCGCTTGTTTTTTTATATGTTTCGCTGTCCATGGTTGTAAATAATTATTAATGTAAAGAAAGGGGAAGGTTAGAGCAAATTAGTTATTTCGGGATCAGGGAATAATCACAAAAGAGGAGTAACAGGGATACGCATTAATCGCAGATACGGATGGATAAGTTTAGCAATTGCCCGTTTTGCCAAAATCTTAGTAATTACGTCTTATATTTGTAATAGAATCAACATTCTGTTTACCCACATTACATAACCCACATTGACAAATATGAAAAAACTCCTTCTTATTCTATTACTTCCGTTCGCTGTTTTGATCGGAAGCTGCCATCATAATCATTCATCAGTAGGCAATACAACGACGATCACAAATGTTCATGCGCCGACAAGTCCGTCCGATAGTATCAAGTTTACAGCCGATACTTCTCATCTTAGTCTGCTGATTTTCTGTCCCCTCGGCGGTACGAACCATGTCGTCGTCCACGATATGACTTCGGGCAACGATGTTTTCAATGGTGATGTCACGACATCCAGTCAATCCATAGCAAGTCTGATTCCCGGAGATACCTACGCAGTTATTTGTTTTTCCGGACCGGGATCTTCGTCGAATTTTGTTCATGTCACAAGCTCGTTCCGGAATTCAGGCTCGACTCCGTCACCATTTGCCGGCTATTCGCAATACTATAATACCACCGGCACGATCGGCCCGAACGATGGAGTAGTAATTATTTTGGAGGAAATGCAATAACTAGTTTTACATTATTCGCTTGGTAAAGGAAATATCAATTTCTTTGTTACTTAGATTGTGGCAAGATACTCATGTAAGCTCCTTTCTGTATTTAGAGAAATTTTCTTACGAATCCTGTACCGATGGTTTTCGATGTTCCTTTCAGAAAGGGAGAGAAGTTTTGCAATATCGCCCGAAGTCAGTCCAACTCTCATCATCGTACAAACTTTCTTTTCCATTGAAGAAAGAAGAGGATGTTTTCTCCCGAGTTTCGTCGTAAACTCTGGGTGGGCAGCTTCGAATTCTTTATTAAAATCTTCCCAGGTTAAAGTGCTTTCGGATACTTGCTCCAAGCGGTTCTGAATCTGACGGATAAAAGGATCATTCGCCGGAGAACGATGAATGATGGCGCGCAGATCATCACGAAATTGTGTGATAACATCAGTCTGCTTGATCAGATGTCGTGTCTTTTCTGTGAGTTCTCGCTCCTTATATTCGAGCTCAATATGCAGCTTTTTTGCGCGTCGACGTTCGTCCATTATTTCCGTTTTGTTCATTTGATACTCCGCCTGTAGTTCGATAAATTGGATTCGTGATTGAAGGAGCTGTTCTTCCTGTTTTAAAAATCGCTCGTTATAAAGCTCAAGATATTTCAGCGCATTCCTTGTATCCTCAGAAATCTTTGATGCTTCATACATCAGTCGGTAAGTCTGTGTTTCTAGGTAATCGTCATTGCCTGTTCCAATAAATTGTAATGCTCGTTTAGCATTTGATAGCGCTTCTTTCGGATTTTTGCGCGCCAGATACATTTCGCAATTGATCAGATATGCGTTGGCAATAAGCACGGACCGTCCTGACTTGGTAAAAATATTAATTGCATCATTGTAGAATTTTTGTGCCTCTTCATATTTTTTTAGCTGTTGCGCAATCTTGCCTTTACATAGAGCAAATGATCCCTTTTCTGCCGATAGCAGATGCTTTTCATTTAATGTAATTTCATCGATAAGGGGTTTAATGTTGTCGACTTTATTTGACTCGATATAAATCGAAATCAGGCGCATTTTCGAGCGTAAAATTGTCGGAAGAATACCCAGTTTATTCTGGAGAGTAGCGCTTTGCAGTGCATAGCGCTCGGCATACCCATACTTTAGCCTTGCTA
>PLXB01000407.1 GCA_003151215.1 Ignavibacteriota bacterium | reverse complement strand
TGCTCAAGCTTTCGGGCGAAGCCTTAATGGGCGAGCGAGAATATGGAATCGATCCCAAAGTTCTGGAGCAATTTGCGGCGGATGTTGTTGAAAGCGGGCGTTGGGTGTGCAGATCGGGATCGTCGTTGGCGGTGGCAATATTTTTCGAGGTGTTTCGGGAAGTACGGAAGGCATCAGCCGTGTGCAGGGCGACCAGATGGGAATGCTCGCCACGATGATCAATGCGCTGGCGTTGCAGAATGCGTTGGAGTCCGCCGGCCTTTATAGCCGCCTCATGTCTGCCATCTCGATGACCCAATTTGCCGAGCCATTTATCCGGCGCAAAGCCATTCGCCATTTGGAAAAAGGCCGTGTGGTTATTTTCGGATGCGGCACAGGGAATCCATTTTTTACTACCGATACCGCCGCTGCATTACGCGCCGTGGAAATCGATGCAGATGCCGTATTCAAAGGTACTCGCGTCGATGGAATTTACGATTCCGATCCTGAAAAAAATGCCGATGCCCGGCATATTCCCTCGATCAGCTATATGGAAGTGCTGCATCAGGGCTTGCGCATCATGGACTTGACGGCCATTACCCTTTGTCAGGAGAATAACTTGCCGATCGTGGTATTTAACATGAATCGAAAAGGGAATTTGCAGCGGGTGCTGACGGAGGATGGGGTTGGGAGCATAGTGACAGTGTGAAGGGATTCTGAACCGGGATTTATGGGATGAATGGGATGTTTTGGATAAAGTACGATGAACGATAAAGACCTTCCTGACTTCGAAATCACTCGAAAAATTATTGGATGTGCTATGAAAGTGCATACCGAATTAGGCAACGGGTTTCAGGAATTTATTTATCAGGCCGGTTTGGAGATCGAATTTCGAGATCAAGGAATAGAGTACGAGAGGGAATTTGAAATGCCTATTTATTACAAAGCTCAATTATTAGGCACTCGACACGTAGATTTTTTGGTTAATCGAAATATCTCCGTTGAACTCAAAGCTATTATAGAACTCGGTGACGTGCATATTGCCCAAGCTTTAAATTATCTTGAAGCATACAATATTCAGACCGGATTACTCATTAATTTTGGTTCGAAACGTCTTACGTTTCACCGATTGCGAAACAAGAAGTATCGGCCGGAGTAGAATCTATTCAAAAAATCCCATTCATCCCATAAATCCAGGTTCAGACAAGCTCCTTCAATGCTTCTTCACCCTGTTCCGATGTCGGGGGCTTGCCATGCCAGCGGTAATCGTCTTCCATAAAGCTTACACCGCGACCCATAAAGGTCTCCGCAACAATACACGTCGGACGGCCCTTGACGGTTTTTGCTTCTGCAAAAGCACCGCGAAGCTCTCCGATATTATTTCCATTGCATTCAATAACATGGAAGTTGAATGCGCGGAATTTATCTCCGACAGGATTTAGCTTCATGATGTCTTCCGTACGGCCATCGATCTGGCAATTGTTTCGATCGACGATCATTGTGAAATTGTCGAGATCCCAGTGCGCTGAAATAAGGGCCGCCTCCCTGATATCCCCTTCACTCAGTTCGAAATCTCCCGTCATACAGTATGTACGCCGGTCATTTCGATCGACTCGTTTATCGGCGAGCGCCATTCCAACAGCAATTCCAAGTCCTTGACCGAGGGAGCCGGTAGTGCTTTCGATTCCGGGTAACCCCATGTCACGCCCCGGATGCCCCTGCAGGCGGGAATTGAATTTTCGAAGTGTAAGAAGTTCTGATTTCGGAAAGAATCCATCGTTCGCAAGCGTCGCGTAGAGCACGGGACACATATGACCTGCGGAAAGTATGAAACGGTCGCGCTCTGGCAGCCAGGGGTTTGCCGGATCGTAATGCATTACACCGCCGAAATACAGCACAGCATAAATATCCGCGGAGCCAAGTGGCCCTCCGGAATGTCCGCTCTTCGCTTCCACAAGCGAGCGAACAATATCGCGCCGAATTTCCTGCGCGATCTTCTGAAGTGCTGCGTCCGAACAGTCTGCAGAATTCGAAAACGCCTTGAATTCGGCATAGCCATATCGAGCCATTAGAATGGGGTCTGGAACCGGGCGCGTTGCCCCATGGAATCCAGTCTCCAGCGGATAAATTTGATGATTCAGTCGTGCCATTAGCGATGAGCAATTATGCGCCGCCATAGCAAATTGAAGGAAGAAATGGTTTCGAAAGGTAATTTAAATTGATCGGGGGGTGTGACTCCGGACTTTGCAGCGTGTTAAGTAGTAGTATTAAGCTAACTACTTTAAACTTAGCAGTTTCAACAGAGATGTTATTGCAATGAGACCCTTCCTGAAAAATTTTACATTAACTTGTAGTAAAATTTGTAACCGAGAGCACTTGCGAGCGTTCTTGTATTCAGACACACTCAATATATATGTGATCGGTCTCGTTCGATACAATGGATCACATCTTAAGGCGTCCCCTTCCAAGGGGGGCGTTTTTTTATTCCCGGAAAATAAAAAAGGGATGGGGGATGAAAGCGAATTCAGCTTATCTTCTCTTTCCCGTATGGATTCCTCTCTGTTGACGGTATGAAAGTTGTTTTCAATATCCACACTGGTCTATTTTAAGAGACTACGTTTAGTTAACCCAACAATCAATTGAATAACCCTATGGTCCATTCGATATATGCCTCCAAACGTCAGTTGACGTATTGCCTCACAGCCTTAACTATATCCTGTCTGGCTCTCCTCACTTCCTGCGCAACCCAGTTTTCATCGGAACCGACACCCTCTCAACCGGCGCAAAATTCCGTTTCGCTGGATGAGTTCTATACGCCTTCTCCGAGCGGAGAAGCCGATGATTACTACCTCCTGCTGCCTGGAGAAGATGATAACGATTATTCATACTTTCTCGACGAGCAGGATTATTACACGGCGCTCGATCATGGTGGAGACGCCCATTATAAATTTATTCACAACTTCCTGAAGAAGGGTCATGGTTATGGTGATTTAAACCACATTCACGTCCATATCCCCGGCCCCCATCATTTTCATGGAGTACATATTGGCATCAAGCATACCGATTGGACGGACTCCCTGGCTCTGACAGACTCTCAGAAGGTTAAGATAGGCTACGCGATGATAGCATTTCGTCAATGTGCTGCAGCATCCGTAGATTCTTTCCAGGTAGCACTGAAGCCATTCCGAGAGGAATTCCGTGATAGCCGTATCGCGATTCTTAATGGACTGGATTCCGACCGCTATTCGCGCGACAGCGCCCGAGCCTTGCTTGACAGTGCAATCGTCAAATACGAGGCAGAGACTAATTTACTCCGTTCGGCTTTCGCTGCGGATCTTTCCACTTGCCTTGCTGAACTCGATGTTGCAGTTCGCGCAATACTCACTCCGGTGCAGTACGCGATCTGGGTCCGTCATCGTGGGTGGTAATCGAAAAATTAAGAATTAGGAATTAAGAATGAAGAGGTAATGCATTGCATTACCTCTTATTTTTTGCTTAACTTGTATAGGGGCATCGAACTAATTCTTCGCCACATAAAATTAGACCCGATCAATCTTCGAAAGAAAAGTCTTACGTGCTGCAAAATCCTATCTTCTTTTTTATACTCTGGTGTGTTTATACTCTGTGTGGCGCCAGCTTCAAGCTCGCACAAATATGACCGAGCTTGGAAGCTCGGACCACACAAGAGCCCTAGTGCATATTCCGAAGAGAGAAGTTAACCACCCCCTGCCTCCCTTCTTAAAAGGAGGGGTGTTTTTTATAAGTGTTCGATATTTTTATGGAACTATTTTTGCTGTTTATGACGTTTCTATTATATCGAATTTATTCTTTCTCAATCTTTATATCCCCAATTTAACACCGCTAGACGCACCTTTTAAGGTGCGCAGTCTCATTGGATGACAGGTTGTGAAACATCTGCAAGCGACTGCATTTCAATGACGCATGGGAATCTGGTTTAGACGACGCCATGCTGCCTCACCACACCGTCCATCGCAACACAAATGTTGCGGCTACCAATAGGATCAAATTGGATGTTTGAACAGGCAATATGGCGAAAACGTGCGAAAAAACCAGGTATTCATGAACCAAAAACACATTCTTTGATTTTGAGCACCTATTTCTATTTGAATAGAGGAGTTTTTAAATAGGGAGCTTATTTATTCTGCCGCACCTGGAATTCCACCCTGCGGTTCATTGCGCGGCCTTCATCGGTGGTGTTGGTTGCGATCGGATTACTCTCGCCATAACCAACAGCTTGAACATGGGTAGCGGGAACACCGTGTGAAACAAGATATTCCAGCACAGAATGGGCACGTACTTCACTGAGCTTGCGATTGACTTCGGGTGTTCCGATCGAATCGGTATATCCCGCAACCGTGACACTCATGTTCGGATTATTTTTGAGTAACGCCGCAGCGCGATTTAGGTCTGGAAACGATTCGCGCTTTAGAACTGCCGAATTGAAATCAAAAAAGACGAGTAGTCGTGTCTTTCCTGTAAGTGCCGGACTAAGATAGATGTCGTGCCGAAGCGATACATTCGTATCTTTCGTCACTTCATAGACATCCGAATAAAAAAGATAGCCTTCTGCCTGTGCGGTAATCGAATATGTCTGACCAGGTTGAAGCACTACGAGATAATCACCGGTGCTATCTGCAGACCGAAACCTGGCAATCTCTTCGCCAGATTGAAGATCGGTAATCGTTATATCGGCGCTGAGTGGCTGCCGAGTTATCGCATCGCGTACGATACCACGGACAACTGTGACGCCACCTGATGCAAAGGGATTTGGTTCAACAGAAAAAATATCCAGCCCACCCAGGGTACCGGAGCGATTCGATGCAAGGTACGCGTGCTGCGTTCCTAATTCGGCGGAATAAAACAAATCATCGGAAGTGCTATTAATCGGAGTACCGGCATTTTCCGGCTTCGACCACACTCCGCCCGTATTGCGCGTGACGTACACATCGTAACCACCCAAACCCGGCCAGCCATTGCTCGAAAAATAGAGTGTTCGCCCATCGGCGGCAATAAAAGGTGAGGCCTCGTCTTCAGCGGAGTTCACTATGGGCCCGAGATTTTGCGGGGCCGTCCAATTATCACCCACTCGCGTCGAAACGTAGATATCCTGCCTGCCATAACCGCCGGGACGGTCGCTTACGAAATAGAGCGTCCGTCCATCGGAAGAAAGGCTTGGTTGCGACTCCCAACTGCTGGTATTTAGCGCCGTAAGATTACGGATATTCTGCCATTTGCTACCAATAAGATCGGCTTGATACAGATCGCTCGATCCCAATCCATCGGATCTCCCTGCGGCAGCGAAGATCATCGTATGTCCATCGGGAGTGAAGGTCGTACAACCTTCATTCTCACTGGTATTGATGTCCGGAATACTGGCAAAGCTGCCATATTGGTTCGTACTGATCGCCGTAAGTGGCGCTCGTGCTTCGTAAAGGTCCTGCCTGCCCACGCCACCAGAACGGTCGCTTGTGAGATAAGTGTAGATGGCGTCCGGTCCCTGGACCAACGCAAAATCATCGGAAGATGTATTGAGATCGCCTTCCAGATGCCGTACGATAACGTCCTGGTGGTTCTTGACTTGATCTGCAGTAAGGATCGGTCCCTGGTGGCTCGCAGCACACGCACAAAATAATAGCGGAATAGCGAGCAGGAAAAACCCTATTTTCTTTGTAGCAAACATATTCATCATCTTCCGTTATTGAATCTGATAGCGGAGTGTAAGGAGTCCGGTAATCGTGACAGGACTCGGAGGACTTGCAATACCATTAGTTTGGTAATCTGCTTTCGCCGATGGTCTCCAGATCGAAGTAAGGGGAAGCCCAAGTGTAACTTCGGGCGCAAGCACCCAACGAGTACCGATGGAGAACGGAAACCCGGCAAGGAGTTTAAATTCGGCAAACATTGTCACCAGTTCGGAAGAGAGAGAGCCCCCAATGTTATAGGACTGTATTCCCGTACCATTTCCCGTCCCAAGTTGAATGAAAGAATATCCTGCCGGACCAGAGATCGTCTGAGTAAGATCGTAATGATCGCTTAGGATGGCAGTGACAGCAAGCCCTGCTCCGACGTAAAAGTCGCTAAGATTCGTGAACTTATACCTTGCATATCCTTCTATAGAGGCACACCGCAGCATCCATGTGAAATCGCTTGTAACCGGAATATCAGTCAAAACGCCATTGGCATCACCTTGTGTATTTGTCGTCGCATTCCAGTTACCTCGCCGTTCGTTATAATTAAGCTTTGCGATGATACCCCAGTTATTGTTTAACCAAAAATCGGCGGAAAGCCCGACGAAAAATCCAAAGAGTGGAGTGGCCCCGTCTGGAAACCCAACATGAATAGTATCCGGGACGCTCGAATAAGGATAATTCGTTGCGAAGTAAGTAGGCGTCCCATGTTGCCACATCGTATAGCCTGCGCCCACATCGACACCGATGAAAATGGGCAGCGGGCGGTCGGAATAAAGCACATTTGCAGCATAATGCTGGGCATCCGCAGGCTTACTAATTCCTATGGCAACGAGGACGGCAAAGATAACGGCAATATATTTAACCATGCATAAAAAGCGTTGAGCTTCCCAAAAGCCAACACTTTTCATGCCGACCATGCTAATATTCTTCTCCTGAGAAGCATATATTTATTGCTCAGGTGAAAATAATTAGTACGATGTGGAAATAAAGAATAGAGGGGCTAAATTTTTGAAAGAGAGAGATACCCTATATGTAGTTTTGTTTGGGAGGGTTCTGTCTCTGCTTTCCTTACTTCGATTCTGTAATCCAAGATCAATTCCTGCACCGGAATAATACTATCGACTTCCATTTTATCATCGACATGTGAACGGGCGGATGTATTTTGATTCTGTCCCGCAAGATAGAAGACATCATTCTTAACCTGCTTAATCGCTGATGACATATCCTCAGCAACCACCAGAATCTTTTTATGAAATTCCTCAAAATCAGGGGGTGAGTATCCGCCAAGATTGATGAAATATAGCTTTGGGTTATTTTCTAAAGGATTTTCTTTTCTCTTCTGTGGAGTGATGACAATTTCATATCCTTCGACAACTTCCACAATGAGATACGCATCGATATGGAGTTCTACGTGTGGCCAGAAGGCATTCATCTCCGGGATCAGATCTTCTAAAGAGGAGGCTACTCCAAAGAAGATGTCGTGTTGCTCGGTATTTCGTCCCTCTGGACGGCAACCTAATAAGACCATAAACAGTCTCTTATTCATAACATCTATCCCTTCTTGACCGGCCTAAAACAAAAAATCGGTGCAAAGGCACCGTTTTTTCTTCTCACTTATAATCTTATAATGTAGTGGACCCTAGGAGACTCGAACTCCTTACCTACAGAATGCAAATCTGTCGCTCTACCAGATGAGCTAAGGGCCCTGATTTCAATTGAACTGTGGGCCTAAGTGGAGTTGAACCACTGACCTCCCGCTTATCAGGCGGACGCTCTAACCAACTGAGCTATAGGCCCCACTCGGCAAAAATATGAAGTATGATTAAAGACCTCATTCCGGTCTCCACTATCCTCCAACAATTGCCTATTCATATCCCTTTTTCAGGGCGCGGAACTAACGGCAAGCGCAGTTCTCGCGTTCCCTTTTGGAAGTGCTGAGGAGTAAGTGGTAAGAGCTTTGGTCATAACCATTTTATGCAGATGCCCAAGTTTTTCCTCGGCTTTCCAATTTCTAAAACTCTTAACTTGCTCTTGCTGTTACACGGCGGCCTAATAGGTCGCCCATAATATCCGATAACATAAGCACTACTAAAGGAGAGAAAATATGGCTATCATGATCACAACAGAATGCATTAATTGCGGGGCATGTGAGCCAGAGTGCCCTAATAATGCAATTTATGAAGGTGGTGCAAATTGGACACTCGGTGGTCAAACTTACGGACCTAATGACCCCGCACCAAGCGGCGCTGTAGGATTTCTCTCGTCCGACTATTTTTATATAGTGCCGGATAAGTGCACGGAATGCACAACATTCCATGATGAGCCACAGTGCGCGGCAGTCTGCCCTGTAGATTGCTGTGTACCAGATCCAAATTGGGTCGAGCCTCGCGAACAGCTGGAGGCGAAAGTCATATGGCTGGATGAAGTCGATCCGGGTCGGAAAAGATAATATGTCATTGCGAGGAGAATTCGGTGACCGAAGGGAGCCGAATTCGACGAAGCAATCCGTTGTTTTAGGGTAGAATCCCGATGCGATTCAAGACTTATGCGGTTTACATCTTAAGCAACAAGAATAATACGGTACTCTATACCGGCGTGACAAACGACTTGCTTCGAAGGGTATCTGAGCACAAATCGAAATTAATCCCCGGATTCACCAAACGTTATAACGTTGATAAACTCGTGTACTGTGAATGGTTCGAGGATGCACCAAATGCGATCGCAAGAGAGAAGCAACTAAAGGCCGGGTCCAGAGCTAAAAAAAATGCTCTTATTGAATCCAATAATCCCGAATGGCAAGATTTATACGAGACAATTCTTGAGTAACTCTCTGCCAATCCCCAAAGGATTGCTTCGTCGAATCGAACTCCCTTCGGTCGTTCGATTCTCCTCGCAACGACATTATAAGCCATGACTATCGGACCCTACACCCTTTCCCCTATAGAAACCGGCCGTTTCGCGCTCGATGGCGGCGCAATGTTTGGCGTCGTACCTAAAAACCTTTGGTCGCGGACTAACCCCTCCGACGACCAAAACCGCATTGAGATGGCGCTTCGCGCGTTGCTTATACAGGGCAATGGGATGAACATTCTCGTCGATACCGGTATGGGCGATAAGTACGACGAAAAGACACGCTCCATTTACAAACTCGATCATTCGAGATTCACCTTATCGACGTCTCTCCATGAACTCGGGGTGAAACCGGAAGATATTACACACATCATCCAGACTCATCTTCATTTCGATCATTGTGGAGGACTTGTTACACGCTCTGATTCCGGCGAACCTCTACCCACATTCCCGAACGCAAAAGTTTTCGTGCAACGGGAGAACCTTGCGTGGGCGCGTAAGCCAACAGATAAAGATCGTGCAAGCTACTTAAAAGAAGACTGGGAGCCGATTGCAACGAGCGGAATGCTGGAAGAATTAGATGGAGAGGGAGAAATCTTTCCCGGAATCGAACTAAAAATTTTCCATGGCCATACCCGAGCGCAGCAATTACCCCACATATATGATAGCGCAGGTAATCATGTATTCTTTTGCGCCGATCTCTTTCCCACGAAAGCACATCTAAACTTGCCGTGGATCATGGGTTACGATAATTTTCCACTCACGACACTCGAAGAAAAAAGAACACTTTTGCCTCGCGCTTATGAAGAGAAGTGGCTTTTATTTTTCCAGCACGACCCACAAAATGCGCTTCTGAGAATCGAGAGTACACCAAAAGGATACAAAACTGGCGAAGCGGTAGCTTTTTGAACGATGGACGAATTTGACGAAGAAGCATTGGAACAAGCACGCCGCGAGCTTAACGGCGAATTGTCTCCGGATGTACGGTGCTTCGTCTATGCTTGTAAACTCTCTGAAATACCGCAAAACGGAAGTCGAGGCAAGACCATCATACGTGAGCACACCGAAATAGCGCTTTTCCTGCTCAACGACCAGGTATATGCTATCTCGAATATCTGTCCGCATGAATCGTCTCCCCTGCTCGCATCGGGATTTATCGACAAAGAGAACCTCATCGTCACATGTCCACTACATGGCTGGGCATTTGAGATCGTTACTGGTAAGATGATCGGCGGTGGTGGAAGCATTCCTATCTATAATGTGAAAATTGTGGATGACGAGGTTCGGGTAGAAGAGCCAATCGACTTATAGGAATATGTCTGGGCACGAATTAACGGTCCTCATCAAACATAAGGCACTTGAAGCTGGCTTTTCAAAAGTCGGTGTAACAAGCGCCCAAACCTTCGAGCGCGAGACAGATTTTTTCTCGTCGTGGGTCGCCAGTGGTGCTCACGGCACCATGCAATGGCTCGAACGCAATCACGAGAAGCGAAGGGATATCCGAAATATTATGCCCGATGCAAAGAGCGTCCTCTCTCTTGCACTCAATTACTATGACGATTCGGAAAATATAGGAGAATATAAGCTATCCCGCTACGCATGGGGCACGGACTATCACGAAATTATTCCGCCCATGCTTGAGCGTCTTCTCGATGAGATAAAGCTGGTTGCTCCTGAGACTATTGGCAGATATTATACGGATACCGGTCCGCTACTTGAAAAGGCGATTGCAGCCCGAGCAGGAATTGGCTGGCTCGGGAAACATACCAATATTATTACCCGTGAATATGGCTCGTGGGTCTTTCTTGCAGAGATCATTCTGAATATCGACCTTGAACCAGATACTCCCGTAGAAGATATGTGCGGCACCTGCACACGGTGTATCGATGCCTGCCCGACAGATGCGATCGTGGCCCCTTATCAACTCGATGCGCGACGATGCCTTTCGTATCTCACAATAGAACTAAAGCCAGAACAGGAGATTAAAGATGATTTGGCCGAACAGATGAACGGTTGGATTTATGGCTGTGATATCTGTCAGGATGTTTGTCCCTGGAACCGCTTTGCGGAGCAAACCGATATACATCCGTTCGCTCCGAGAGAGGAGAATCTTACGCTCGCTCGTGAGACAATTGAAAGTATGGATCAGGATGAATTCTCCCGGCGATTCCAAAAATCACCCGTCAAACGGACCAAACTTGCGGGATTAAAACGAAACCTTCGAGCGATTCTAAAGTATCAATGATGACTTGCAGGAAGTACCACGTTCTCCTGTTTCGATCTTTATAATTTCTGCCTTCTGAATTTCAGATTTCATCTATGCGTACTCATCTTAAACGAGAAGATGTTCATTCGGTTGTTATTATCGGTTCGGGACCTGCCGGTTTCACCGCTGCCCTCTACACAGGCCGCGCAAATCTGAATCCCATCATTTTTGAAGGCGAACAGCCGGGTGGGCAACTCACTATCACGACAGAGGTGGAAAATTATCCGGGTTTCGAGCATGGCATTCAGGGTCCGGAAATGATGGAAGTCCTTCGCAAACAAGCACATCGCTTTGGCGGCGTCTCGAAGTTTGAAACAGTCACTGCAGTCGATCTTTCCAAACGCCCGTTTTCCCTGCAAGCTGGGTCGAAGACGTATCATGCAGAAACAATCATTATTGCAACGGGTGCGCGAGCTAAGTTGCTCGATTTGCCGTCCGAACAATTGTACATGGGTTATGGAGTAAGTGCCTGCGCGACGTGCGACGGCTTTTTCTTTCGCAATCAGGATGTACTCGTCGTTGGTGGCGGGGACACCGCAATGGAAGAAGCCAACTATCTGACTCGTTTCGCGAATTCCGTCACGATCGTTCATCGCCGCAGTGAGTTTCGCGCCTCGAAGATCATGTTCGATCGCGCGCAGGCAAACACGAAAATTCGGTGGCGCACAAGTCAGGAAATTATTGAAGTTCTTGGCCAAACAGATGAAAAAGGCCGAAAAACAGTTACGGGCGCAGTGATGCGTAATTTAGAATCCGGTAAGACGGAGGAGGTTGCTACCAACGGTATCTTTGTCGCGATCGGGCATGCCCCGAACACGGAGTTATTCCGTGGAATCGTCGACATGAACGAAATCGGCTACATCGAAACGAAAGGTAAGACCTCCTTTACGAATATTCCGGGGGTTTTTGCTTGTGGTGATTGCCAGGATCATGTCTATCGCCAAGCCGTCACTGCTGCTGGTTCTGGCTGCGTTGCTGCCATCGATGCCGAACGCTTTCTCGATGCGAATCCACTACGTTACGGCTATGAACCATCTCACGATGAAACGGATGCGATTATAGAGGAGAGCATTCCCCATCATACTATTTCATGATCAAATTGATGAAGGGAAGCGCTGCTTCCCTTCTCTTTATATATATTATTCAACACCCTTCTTCCGCAAGAAAGCTGGTCACAAATTTGTCCCCCTATTGCTTTTCTTTCGCAGTATTGGTATCTTTGCATAGCATTGGGTTGAACCTTCGGGGGATTTTGAGATTCCGGGGAGTCGAGTTTAAGGGTCGCAATAATTTTTTTATAACAGCAAGGCCGAAAACGGGAAGATTCTTGACCATTTTGGAGTTTCACACCAGCCCCACATGTGACGGCGGGAGAAATAAGAGGCCTGTGCGTTTCATTGACCGAGAGTTAGCAACGACACTGTCAAGAGGAGATAAGGCAGTGTCTCAGAAAAATAGGGGACAAATTATTACCTGTTACCTTTTGTCTCTTCGCGGGTCTTCTTTTAAAGAGAAGAGAAGACTATTTCGGAATGACTTTGTGCTGCAACACTACTCCGAAGGGCCGGCATGCCCTGCGTGCATGTTATACTAAGGATAGGATAAATCGTAATCAAACGACGGAATGTTAGCTGCTCCCAATCATCGACGATCCCAAAACGGCGAACATAATGGTCAAAGCCATACATCGCTAAATGGCAGGCACTCCCAAAATGGGCATTCCGGAAACGGAAAACTTATGGAGAACGGGAAGAGCTCGAAGAATGGCCATGGCCTCCCTCGTATTTTGTTTCTTTCGTATCGCTTTCCGTTTCCACTTATTGGCGGCGACCGGATCAAAGCGTATCATCTCGTTCAGCATCTTTCAAAAATCGCTCATGTCGATCTAATTGCGCTCGATGAAGCTCGCTCGGCGAATGCGGAGACTATTCCAGAACTCGAGGCATTTGCAAACGTCCGGGTTATTCCGTTTAATAAGCGCCGGGCCGCCTTGCGAATTGTCAAAAGTCTGCCAACCGATCTTCCGATCGAGTTCGCCTATTATAATGACGCCGCTATGCAGGTAGCGGTCGATGAGGCATTAGCCTCGAACCACTACGATCTTATTATCTGCTTCTTCCTGCGAACGGCTATGTTCGTCCGCAACCATACTGCAAC
>PLXB01000104.1 GCA_003151215.1 Ignavibacteriota bacterium | reverse complement strand
CCTGATAGAACGTTCTATCGAGTGACGTATGCGCATTCAGTTCACCGCCGACAGCTTCGATATTTTTTCCGTATTCGCCCCGCGGAATGTCATCGGTTGCTTCGAACATCAGATGCTCGAAAAAATGGGCAAATCCGGTACGGTCGGAGCGTTCATTCTTCGAACCCACATGATAATAGACTCTCGTTGAAACGACCGGAGCAGAATGCTCAGGATAAAGAATAACGTGCAAGCCGTTCGGAAGGTCATACTCCTCGAATTTGATTGGCTTCATCACTTGGGCATTCGATGCACAGGCAATGACTATACTAAGGAAAAGAAATACTGCTATTTTTTTCATGACATGGGTGATGAAATTAGAAATCACACAACGGGCAGATTACAGGCGTTTTGTAACGGATTTCAAGGGAGAAGGTTTCAGTGGGATCGGTCAATCATACAATTCCCGCCGTTGAAACGGCGGGCTANNCATCCGACAAATTATAGTTTCGAAAGAACGACCGATATTTGCCCGCCATTAAAATGCCGGGGTATAGATACTGTGTCCATATCCGGACTAAAAAAGCGAGAAGTCTGGCCCTGATTGGAATTCTTAGGATTTAATCCAAATTTTAAAAAACCCCCGACTAAGATTTCTTGATTTTGCCGAACAGATTTAAAGAAAAATGTGCCTATTTTTCGTTGAATTCATTAAAGTATAAAATAATTTGATATTTTAGAAATGCTTTTGATGTAAAAGCATTTTTTTCTTCGTATATTTGTATTCGATAATACGAACATCACGTTTGTTGAGAGAAGATATAATGGGCGTATTAGAGGGTTAATTGGAGGTGTGGACGTATGGTGAATGCTCATTCACTATTTGCTTCTCTAAGTTTTGGTTCTAAAGTCTGAAAAAGTCTGAGTTTTTAAAGTCTGAATAAAAGTCTGTTTCTTAAGTCTGAAAAAAGTCTGTCGGAGAATTCCTTCTCCAAAAATTAAAGTCTCAATCCATTTTGCGAAGCACCTGATCGTGAGCACGCGAAATGTTCGTTCATTGAAAATTGAAATTAAGATATCCTATCTGCTTTAGCGGAACAGGCTCTTAGTCGGTTTGGGAGCTGCTCTCAGGGCGGACTAAGAGTCCGCCCCATTGGAGAGAAACCCGGCTCGCAATGATGTTACTTAAACTGCCAAATGTTAATTGTCGTCTGTGAGCTATCAGCTACCCGGAGAATTTGGAAACGGGGAAAAATTGTCTTATATTTGCAGAGCGAAGTTTGCGTTGATGTAACTGCTTTATCCCACAGCAACAAATCCGGCCGCAAGACCGGGAATATTACTTCACTTATATAAAACGAGGAGGCTTGCCCCATGAGATTTTCTCATCCTCTTTCCGGTGACCAAATGCATACCCTGCTTTGGCGAATTATTTCTGTGGCGATTTTCTCCTGCATGACAGCGCTTTCTGCCAATGCGCAGAATAATCTTTCCGTCGTTTTGACGGTCGTTCCGCCGTATTCTGCGAACCTCGATGTCTGGATGTCCAATCCCAGCCGCGTATTGATCACTGTCGTGAATCTTACGGGCAACAGTTATGACATTCGTTTACATGGCAGCGCGAAAAATAATGACGGTTCGCTTACCATGGAAACCAAGGATAATGTTCCTGTTCCGGTGATCCATATCAATCCGCATGAATCGAAGCAGTTAAACCTCAATGATTTCCGCGTCTTTGATCCAAATTCCGTAAGCTTCAAGGGCACGAATACGACGACCATTGCGCGGACGCATCTGCTTCCCGACGGAGTATACTCGCTTTGCGTTCAGGCTCTCGATTATAAAACACATGCGACGCTTTCACCGGAGCAATGCGCTTCGTTCCAGATCACGAATGCCGATGCGCCGATGCTGATCGCTCCGTCGAATAAATCCCAACTCGATCCTCGGCAATCGCCGCTCGTGCAATTCCAATGGATCCCACCGGCGCAGGCTCCCCCGGGCGCAGTCTATCAGGTAGAATTGCTTGAGCTTCCCCCGAATATTGAAGCCGAAGCGGTATTTCACATGCCTGCCGTAAATACTCTATTCACACGAGAAGTTCGCGGAGCGAATAACCTGCAGGTGCAATCATCGGAGATGCAGCTTCAAAGCGGAAAGATCTATGCTTGGCGCGTGAAGATCACCGATCCGATGAATACAATGTCATTTAATAATGGCGGATATTCGGAATCATGGTCATTCAATTATGGCAATATCGGTATCATCCATCCGAAGGTTGTGATGCCGGATACACTTATTGACGGAGGATTTGCAATTGTTGTGGAAAGTTGGGATGACAGCTCTAAATCCCTTGATCCCAAGCTTCCGAGCGGAACGGGCTGCATCAAGTTTAACTGTTCGAAATCGAAACCGTTAATTCCACCCTACTTACAAAATATCGGACTTCAAACGAAAATCTTTAACGTTGTCGGCTCGAAAGTTTCGGATTCGGCAAGCCAGATGCATATCAATGATGCAAAGCTGATTAATAAAAGTGTGAGTGTCGGGGATAAGATTTCACTCGATCTTCCATCGGCAAGCACGAGCAAAGCATCTCAGATAAGTGACATATCGAAATATCTTGGCTGGCTTCATGGCACTCTTCCTCCGGGATGTATTCTGGTTTCATTCCGCGATGTGAACTGGGTGCCACCGAATAATAAAGTTGTTGTACTGACCGGAGGGATTGCCGTTTACCCGACTAATCCGCCAACTCCTGCACCTCCGGCGCTTCTTGATCTCGATTCGGGATTTACGCTGGCAATGGATTCGATCATTTTGACGCCCACCGAAGCTGATATTGAAGGAAAAATATTGCTTCCGAAAAATATTATCAGTGCCGATACCTGTACGAGGGCATTTGTCAAATTACCAAAGACAACGATCAGTTCGAACTGCGAATTTTATGAGGAAGTCGTTGCAAATGATTCGGGATTTGGCAGATGGTGGATCGGGAATACGGGGATCATGCTGCATGGCGATAAATATATCATTGATTTTTCTTCGACGCAATCGGCATCAGGAGTTATTCCGCCAGTTGCTGCATCGTGGAAGGGGATCATACTGCGAGAAGGATCAACCGATGCAATGCCAAGCGGTTCCGTTACTTCTAACAGGGGGTGGACGAAGGCGCCCTATAGTTTCGAAAATGCTGCTATTGTAACTCATGGATTTGTCGGATTATTAAAATTTCAGGGCATACCATGGGACTTTTATCCTCTTGAGCCGTACGGTTATGCCGTTGATATTACAAAGGGGGAAATAGCGCTCAATGAGAGTGCTGTTTTCCTTGGGCTCTTTCAAAATGGAACGATCTCATTGCCCCAAGCTGCTGTAACTGATACCTATGGATCGCGAGTAGTCGTTAATTATGAGCGGCTTATCGTTGCAAATAATATGGATCTTTTCGGTAAAGTCAAGTATGACGGAGGTTTCCGTTGGGGTGAGTATTCGAGAACGACCGGTACCCCAACATTTTATATCGTCTCAACTGCATCGGCAGGAAATCCTGATAGCGGCAATTTTTTCCTTTCTGCCGCCCAGATCAGACCATATTACCCGGCTGATTCGAACTGGCATCAACCGGTGCTTACTCCTCCGATCACTGCGCTTCCAATACAAGGCATTCAAGGTGTAACATTTCCAAACCTGACAAATAGAGATTTCTTCATCCTCACTCAAGATGTTCCCGGTTCTTCAAAGCAAGTCATTTTCCACAGAGATGTTTTTGCCGGGATGTGGATGAATATTATCCGAACAGGAGTGCATGGTGAAATTGATATCATCTGCGACTCCAGTAAAGAAAAAAGTTATTTACTTGGCGATTCGCTTCGCGTAAAATATGACGGAAAAAAATCTTTCAAGACCGATTTTGGCTTATGTCCTCCGGGTAAAGGCAGAGATCCTGCAGGTGCAAATACGGGTTTATTCAGTCCAAAGCAAATAGAATTAATGCCGTTCCAATTCTGCGAAAGCGCAGTCTGGAATTCCGAATTGGCAGGCGAAGTAAATCTTCCTGTTCCGGCTTCGGTCAGCGTCAAATTCAAGAATATGATGTTCACCTCCACTGCCGATTGCGCAGGTGGACAGGTTGATCTTTCAAAACCTGACTCGCTACCGTATTGGGGAGTTGCAATGGTTGCAAAGGATACTACTCAATCGGCAGGTATCGTTTGCGCAAGGTTAGGAGTAATTTATCTTACTGCTGCCGGTCTTGCAGAGTCGAGGCATTATGCAAAACCCTTTTGGCTGACGTGGGGAGAATTGAAAGCCGATGGAAATCTCGGAAAAATGTTCTTCGATTATAACAGCGTGGGTCAGCAGTTCGATGGCTTTCCGTTCGCTCCGAGTTTCGTAAAACTTTCGGATTACCAGCCTGTCGATAAAGATACTGCGAAATTCCCCGGAATGAATTTAGGTGCACTGAAAGGGTTCTTACAGGCTGCCGGATCGCTTTCGGTGCATTTCTTCGGAGCAAAGATACTTTCTTTATCAGACTATAACCTTCCCGGTTCCAGCGGCGCAGCATATCCATTCGGTGGAA
>PLXB01000202.1 GCA_003151215.1 Ignavibacteriota bacterium | reverse complement strand
ATTGCGAGCGAACGCGAAGCAATCCCCCCGGAGGACCTCGAAAATCCAACCATTGAGCTGCTATTGAGGGAATTGCTTCGTCGGGCTAAAGCCCTCTTCGCAATAACATACTTTTACCGGAAGTTACCTTATAAGTCCTTATTTTTCAATAACATCGCTATGCACATTTTGTGTTTGACGTTTCGGCATATTGGCAGACGGACGAATAGGTTTTGATCCCGGCGCAGGTGTTTTATCCGGCGAATAACTATTCATGTGAATAGGCATACGCGCAAGTTCGTCTGGTGTACTCCGAAGCTCTTCGATGGAAGTGACCGGTTGCGATTCCGCAACTGCGGGCTCGGTCTCCGCTTTCAATTTTTCATTCCGCATTCTTTCTTCCCATTCTTTTTGCGCAATAGGCTTAACCCTTGCAAGGAATCTTCTGGTATATTCTTCATCGTCAATTCCGGGTTCATCCTCCGTTCCGATTGGCGGGTCATTTGCTGATAGAACAAGCTCTTCGTTGGTATCGACTTCTTGTTCCTCCGTCTCTTCCAGAACGGACTGAAACTCTGTTCTGCCGTACTCATCTTCTTCGATCACCGGCATTTCAACTTCTGCTCTTAATTCATCTTGCGGTAAATAAACTACCTGATCGGCTATTGCCGCTAATTTCCCGAATCCCCGGCGCTGAATTTTCTCCGCCTCTATTTCTACTCCTGTGTCTTCGGCATAGATCAGAATTGTTGCGGGAAAATAATCATAGACGAAGGCGCCGTTCGGATCGCTATTATCGAATCTTACCCGATCGAATTTCGGATGTTTATCGCCGGAATTAAATCCGCGCAATAGAAAAAGCAGGGTTTCGCGAACACGGGAATTGCGCGAAGCAAATTCCCAGGAATTAATAATAACGGTTTTAATGCCGTTCTCGCGGATATAATTTAAGATCGCATTTTTTTCCTTATGCAGTTCGCCGACATCGGAAGTGAGGAAAAATATCCTTGGCATTGTGCCATCGAAATAATAATCGCCCATAATATTATCCGGATCGGGCAGAGCATTTCGTTTCGATTCTGCAAATTTCCAGGGAGTCTGGACGGTATTGATATAGAGTACATTTCCCGTATTGACCGATGAAAGCAATTGATAGGCATGGCGAAGGCTTGCCAGCACATTCTGCCCTGTCGATCTACCCATCATCAATGATATTTCGCGCGGTGTTAAATACACTTCGCGTCCTGTGGTTCCGAGGTTAAGTTGTAGTTTCATAGTTGTATATTTTTAATGAAGTGAATAAAGTATCCGTAGGGGCATGCCGCGCATGCCCGTTTTTAATTGCACCTGCCCTTCGAAGAAGGCACGTGCGACGTGCCCCTACGAAATGCCGAAAAATTATATCATTTCATAGGTGCCTATCAAATGATATTTTAATATACAACATCAATTTGCGATTTGCAATAGGTGCCTATCATTTTTTTGGAGATTTAATAATTTGAGCACCTATCCTCTTCTCGTTTAAGCTTTAACCTTGATTTGCGGCAACGAACGGTTTTGTTTTTTCTCATAAAAAAAGCCGCTTAGAGGAGCGGCTTTAGGTTCTTCTTTCAGTTCTGTGTGCCCAGAATGAAGAGCTTTTATTTATCTACCGTTCCGAAAGGTACATAGTTTTTGATGGTATTTTATTGGCGACGCATACAACGGACTTTTTGCCTCTTGGCTATTAATGTATTAGTTTTGCAAAATGAAAGAACAAAACATTGACTCTGAAATATGGGAGATACCTGTAACTCAGTTGATTCCTATGTTAAAAATTATGAGAGAAGAACTTGCCCAACATTTTAAAAAGGGCGGCAGAGTGAAGGCGACGAACTCGGAGAATTTACCAGCTCAGGAATTGCTCTCGAACTTTACCTTTGATCACTGGAAGGATTGAAACTCTCGCCGCACTTACTGCATCGCCTTTAGCTTCTCTAATAATTTCCCTCGCTCCCTTCTCGCATCTATCTTATAATATGATATTAACCCAACGGCAGTAATGTTCTCAAGTGGTATATCGTCTTCGCCCTTTGCTAAAATACAGACAGCCCATTCTGCGTCTGTCGGAGGAACGATGGAGTTCATGTTCAGAAAGGTATTGACTTGCTCACGCAAGTCATCTTCAGTAGCGCCGATAAAACATTCTTCGAAATCCTCAATGACGGCAGCATGCAGATAGTTCATATTCCATGTAAGAATAGAAACACCAAAAGAGGGGGAGCGAATCATAGGTGAGCGGGGAGTTCTCACCTGATAAAACGAACGTACTCTATTCGGCAATCATTACAGCATTCGATATTATCTTTTTCCTCTCCCCATTAGCTTTTAGCTTTTCGTTTTTAGTCCCGATAGGGACGCAGTACCCATAGCCCGGCATGAAATGCGGGGAATGATCATCACAAATAAAGAAGGCCTGAAAGAGCCTGCCCTGAGCGAANNTTTCAGGACTGAATGCGCCAATGACATCCCAAAAGTATATGCTTAATGCGCAAAGTGGATTATAGAAATGGGGAAGCCAAACCGCGCGACAACGTGTGGTTTTGTTTTAGAAATCTGAGAACTCGGTATAGAAGTGCTTTATTTTTGATTAACTTTTGAGTATTGCCATAATGCTCTATCAAGCGTACGCATATCAACCTTGGACTTGTCTGCGAGCTTTCGACAGAATTCAGTGTATTCCAACCACAAATCAAAGTTGTAATTTGTGCTTTCGTGAGACAACGACCATAAAGCCCTAAAATCAATTCTGGGGTAGCGGTCATGATGAAACCAATGAAGAAAAACGGATGCCATCGGCCAGCTCACTCCATGAAGTGTTCTCCATATCTCCGCTCTTAAACGATCGCTTTTCGTGGTGAGAGCAATTTGAGATACTTCTTTGATCATATCCGCATCGTTCTTCTCAAAGTGCCTTCGAGGGCGCGGAGACTTCCAATTACAAACTTTGAGAAAATCTCCTCTTGTCAGATAGGTATTCTTGTTTACAAATCGCTTGATTTCGTTCGCGATATAGTCTTCTTTGTTGAATGTGGCACTATTCATTTCGTTANNCGCGAACTCGGGAAGCGTAATTTAAATGTTTGCATGGCTTTTTTTTTCAGTATTCCACTTCTCTATCCTTAAAACATTCCCTCCTGCCCCTTATTCTTTTTCTCTACTTGTGCCTTCTTATGCGTTAGGGCGCCGAAGGATGGCATCACATGAAACTCCTTTTCCTGAATGTCCGAACATCTTCTAAACTCAACTCAAACCACTCTCCCTTTTTTCGCTTTTCTGCAAAACGTCTATGCCAATATGATTCAATACCCGCTGGATCATCTGTTGAAATGCTATGTATTACTTTCGATTCTTCTGGCAATTCAATATTTATTTCGCGATTCCTTCGCCCTACTTCATTTGTCTTTCCTATTTTATAAAACTTACCAGACTTAAGTAAATATACATGACCAAGAAGGCGGGAGTTCATAGAAGATTGGACTTCTTCTTCGTTTTCGATTGCGATAGGCTTCGATAACTCAATAACTTTTTCAAAACCTTCTAAGGCTTGGCAAAAATCTATGAGCTTTCTTGCAACTTCTGCCTTACTTCCAAATCGTCTTTGATAAACGCGCCATTTCACAGTATCTCGCCCAAAGTCCCACTCGCTTGCTGTTGGAAATGCACCTTTATCTTTCACAAAATTAGCGATGGCCATCATCATTTCGACATCTGAATGTTTTCTTACTCCAAATAATTGGGGTACTAATCCAAGTTCTTTGTGAGCATCCGATAAACGAATCCAATATTTTTTCCAATCACTATCTCGAATTATTGTTTCTTTTTTAAGCCTATCCACGCCCAATGGTTGTCCTCCATTTTCTTTTGCAGTTCTGCGAATTTCATCTAGGATTTGTTGCTTCGTCATATAGCTTAAATGGTTTCATCCTTGATGTTATCGCGGAGGATGTTCAGATTATCGCCGAAATAGAGTTTATTCANNATAGACTCATCGGCGATGTGTTCTTTCAAGATGACGAGGTTATCGCCGAAATAGAGTTTATTCATAGATGCAAAGATACGGAGGTAAGCGAAAAACAAGCTTTCAATAAGCGCCTACGGCTTCTCTTCCATCAAATTTTTCAGGACTGCTTCGACGCTATGCGAATCGGCTCCGATCATGTGGCCGAGCTTCTTGCGTTTGGTTTCTAAATAGGAGGCATTATTTTCATTCGGAGGCGCTTCGATGGGAACGCGCTCAACGACTTCCAGACCGTAACTTCCTAAGCCGACGATCTTTTTCGGATTATTGGTGAGGAGTTTCATTTTGCGGACTCCGAGATCGACAAGGATCTGTGCGCCGATACCGTAATCGCGCAGATCGGCTTTGAAGCCAAGTTCTTCATTTGCTTCGACGGTATCCCTTCCCTCTTCCTGAAGTTTATATGCCTTGAGCTTATTGGCAAGCCCGATGCCGCGCCCTTCCTGACGCATATAGAGAACAATGCCGCGCCCGGCGCGCTCGACCATCATCATTGCCGCATGAAGCTGATCCTGACAGTCGCATCGTAATGAGCCAAGCGTATCTCCGGTGAAACACTCCGAATGCACGCGCACCAGTAAGGGCTCACCGCCGGCAACATCGCCTTTGGTCAGCGCGATATGTTCTTTTCCGTCAACTTTATTTTTATAGAGATGCAGTTTGAATTCGCCGTAATAGGTCGGTAAATTTACTTCGACGATCTTTTCGACAAGCTTCTCGCGTTCGGTACGGAACTTGATAAGATCCTGCACGGATATAAGTTTCATATCAAATTCCTTGGCGAACTTTTTCAGCTCGGGCAGACGTGCCATGGAGCCGTCATCGTTGATCACTTCCACAAGCATTGCAATGGGCTGGAAACCTGCAAGGCGGGCAAGATCCACGGCTGCTTCAGTATGCCCTGCTCTTCGCAAGACTCCTTCATCGGCTGCGCGGAGCGGAAAGATATGACCCGGACGTGCAAAATCCCGCGCTGTTGTTTTTTTTACCGTCAGCGCCTGGATCGTCAGGAACCTGTCATGCGCGGATACGCCGGTTGTCGTTCCGTGAGCATAATCGATACTGACGGTAAAAGGCGTGCCATGCCGCGCCGTATTGATATCGACCATCATCGGCAGATCGAGTTCGGCAGCGCGTTCTTCGGTAAGCGGGGCGCAAATGATCCCTGTCGAATGCTTGAGCAGGAAGGCGATCATTTCCGGAGAAACTGCTTCGGCAGCAGTAATAAAATCTCCTTCGTTCTCGCGATCTTCATCATCGACAACGATCACCAGTTTGCCTTGCTTTGTATCTGCGATTGCTTCGTCAATCGTGTTGAGCATAATTTATTTTCAATAGTGTCACTGAGGAGATTGCTTCGTCGCGCTGCGCGGGTCCTCGGAATGACACCGCTAAACTTTATTTCGGAATCACGGAATTCACCGAAGATTTTTCGAAACGGATCTTCGTCGTATCGGAAACCTGAATGAGAACGGTGGAACCTTCGATGGCACTGATAGTACCGTGCATTCCGCCAGCGAGGATCACTTTATCGCCTTTCTCCATTTTTGCGATCAGCCCTTCGCGCTCTTTCTGGCGTTTGCGCTGCGGGCGATAGATCATAAAATAAAAAATAAGAATAATAGAGCCGAACATCACAACGGTAGAGATGGCGCTTGAGCCGCCGCCGCCATCGCCTTGAGCCGGAGTCATAAGAATAAAACCTAATATATGAGAAAGCATAGTATTTTTATTATAGTAAATTTTGGTGAGGCGTTAAAACACAGCGCTATCGGAAAACATTCGAAGGGAAGAGGGATCGGGTATGGACTTCAGACATTTCCCTTCATAGATTTATGAATAAGAATTAACGAAATTGTTGGTCAAAAATGAGTATCTTTTTGTCAGCCCTTACGTTAGTACATCTGTCAGTACAGTGCATGTCATTAATAAAGCTGCTTACTGAATATATTATGAAAACAATTTTTACGATCGTTCTTGCAGCCTTTTTCGGAACCGGCTGCTACACACAGGTAAGATCATCGGGTGATTACTGGGGTTATACCGGGCATCCGAACCGTGAACGAGTATCGAACCAAACCGATACATCGGGCTATCAGGATTCCTTGGGTTATGCCGATGATCAGCGCAACCGTGATGACGGAGGATACTCATCCGGAGACGCGTATAATGACGATGGTTTTTATAATGCACCGAACTGGGGATATTATAACGCGCCTTACTCTAGTTTATCTTTCGGTTTCGGCTGGCATCGCCCCTGGTGGAATTTCGGATATTCTTCCTATGCCCCTTATTACGGTAGCTATGATCCGTATTGGGATTGGGGTTACCAACCCGGATTTTTCTCTTATGGCTGCGTAGCACCGATCTATCCGTTTTATGATCCGTTCTACCATCCCTTCTATCATCCGTTCTACGGTGAGCACTTCGGTGGTTTTCATGAGGGTTTTGGCAATGCATCAAGATTTTCCAATGGCGGAATCCTCAGCGGACGTATCAC
>PLXB01000168.1 GCA_003151215.1 Ignavibacteriota bacterium | reverse complement strand
GCTTGGATAATGATCGGTTTTGGTTTTTCTTCCCAGGATTTCTTTCCGGGTCCGTGATAGACTAAGGCTTTCATAATTATTGATTTTGATGTTGTGAATACATTGTCAGCGACATGCTTTTCACTAATAGAGGAAATGAAAGAGCAGGGAGTGGATTTCCTGGCATCGAGAAAACGAACACCTTAAGCCATAGGTTCGAAAATAGAGGATTATATTATTGTTACCTACAAGGGCTTGAGACGAAGAATATTGACTCAATCCTCGTAATCCAGATCGGCCGGATGATCAAACAGCAATTTCATAATTTGATATTCGCGCAGCGGAAAAAAAGCAAAAGGCACGCCGTCGGAATCGGAGAATTCCACTTCATAAATTCCCGACCCCATTTCCTGAATTACCCGTCCCACCTGTCCGCGCGGCAATTGCTTGGCAGGAAGATCCTCAAGCAAGACGACGAGATCGAGTTCGTTGATGGCTTCGGACATTTACTTTTGACGGTGAAGAAGTTTTTTCTGACGTAATTTTGTAAATATTTTAACATCAAAGATATGAAGAAGTATCCTGTTCTTTTACCCGCAATTCATTCTTTCTGTATTCTTCTGATGAGCCATACTGTCTTTGCTCAAATTAAGCCCATGCCTGACAGCGTGGGAACTGCTTTAGAAGCCTTTATAGACAATTATGCTCCATCGGATTCAGCTTTTTGGAGAGTTCAAGGTCTTGCCAGTTATTCTATCAATGTTGGAAATTGGGATAATGCTATAGCAATATATCGAAAGTATGAGCCTAAATTTCCTCCTCGAAAGAATGAATTTGAAAAAATAATTAATATTCTGGAGGCTCCAAAAGAAAAAATAGAAATTAAAAATTTAGGTCAAGGTATCAATTCCGCATTACCGGAATATGGCGCTGTCATCACAGCAGATAATAAGAAATTGTATTTTGCAAGAAATTATGGCAGAGAAAAGAGTAATGAAGACGTAATGGTTTCCGAATATATAGACGGCAAATGGGGTGATGCTGTAGGACTCGGAAGCCCAATTAACACAAAATCTAGCGAAGATCCACTAAGCATTTCAGCGGATGGGAATCGACTAATTCTCTATGGAAGTTATCCTGGGAGTTTCGGATCTGGTGATATTTTTTACTCTGATAAAAAATCTGATGGCAGTTGGGGTGATGTTCAACACTTCCCAAGACCTATTAACACACAATATTTTGATGCTGATTGTTGCATAACAAGTGATGGGAATGCTATGCTTTTTGTCTCTGACCGACCAGGAGGTAACGGTGAATTTCGTAGAAAGGATGATGCTCAGCATATACGTGGGAATACTGATATATACGTGTCTATTAAACAAGGAGATGGGAGCTGGGAAGCACCAATTAATTTGGGTCCAACAATCAATACTCCATGGAGTGAACGAACTCCATTTTTGCATCCCGACGGTAAAACTTTATATTTTTCTTCTAATGGTCATCCGGGTTTGGGCAGCCTTGATATTTTCAAGTCAACAAAACTCAATGATAATTCTTGGACGGAGTGGAGTGAACCAGTAAATTTGGGTAAGGAGATTAATAATGCGAATGAAAATTGGGCTTTTGTGATTTCAACCGATGGCAAACTTGGCTATTTTTCAAATGAAAGAGCAACTGGCTACGGCGGATCTGATATTTACTCGATTGAAATTCCTGAATCAATGAAGCCGCTCCCTGTAATAACAATTTCTGGTAATGTTGCCGATGAGAACGGTGTACCACTTTCCGCCTCGATAAAGTGGGAAGATCTGGAATCAGGCAGAAATGTTGGTAGCCTCGCAAGTAATCCAAAAACGGGAAATTATTTCATTGTTTTGCCATTGAACAAAAATTATGGTTACTACGCTGAAAAGGAGGGCTATTATCCAGTATCTAAAAACATTGATTTGCGCAGTAAAATCAATTCTGAATCATATACTCAAAACATCATCATGGCATCTATAGAATCAATGAGAGAAAAGGGTATGCCCGTTCGCCTTAATAATCTTTTCTTCGACTTCGATAAGGCAGATTTAAAACCTGAATCATATCCGGAACTTGGACGCCTGAGTGATATTCTCCGTCAAAATTCAAGTATGGGAATTGAAATCAGCGGACATACCGATAATAAAGGTACATCGCAATACAATTTTGAACTCTCAAGAAAACGAGCCGAAGCAGTACAAGATTATCTGAAATTCTCATTACGACTCTCTAATAAAATCGTAGCTAAAGGTTTTGGCAGCTCCCTACCTATTGCTGCTAATGATTCGGAAGAAGGGAGGGCATTAAATCGTCGAGTAGAGATACGATTTTTGAAATAGAATGCTTTAGGAAGTTATTTCTCCTGTTGAAAGCCGAATAAGATACGAATCTGCTTCCTGCTCTGCTTGTAAATATGACAGAGGGTTAGATATATCTACGGAAAACTCTTTTATAATGCGAGAAGGTATCAATAATTCTCCATTTTCGTTTCGGGTTTCCAAAATCACAAATTTTATCCCCACCCCGTCCCATATTTTAAGAAATCTTTGTTGAGTTAACCCTAAAACTGTGAGATTCTCGGCTTCCTTTCTGAATTGATCAAAGATCGGTATCAGTGCATCCGTTTCAGCAATAATGTAGCATTCCGGATAAATTTTCTCACCGTGTGCGTCAAGAATTGGGAATTCCCAAAACTTTATACCTTCAGATTCATAGCTAATAATTCCATTACTATTTGCGTCTCCAATTAGGTTTATTTTATCCTTGGATAGCGTTGTTCCGTCTGGCAATTTCCAAATTAGACGATAATGTACAATCTTCCCAGGTAGTACCATGCCCATAATACAACCCTTCCATTCATGAAATGGAATAGGTGGATCATATTTTTTCCAGCCAGAAGGTGTTGTTATTGGTTCTGTCATATAGTTTTTTATACATCCAAATTCCGCGCATACGTCGCCTTCTTCTCTGGCGAAGACGCGGCTTTTTTTACTATGAGTTTTAAAGAATCATTAACAGCCAAACACACCGTAAGGTTAGTTTTTTTTTTCGTTTGCTAAACCATAGTATCTTTGCACTCACCAGATGAGCCGGGTTGATACAATATTATCCCGGCTTATTCGTTATATTGCTGTGCCGCCTCACTTTGTGGTGGATGTTTTGTCTTTAAATCAGATAATTGTGCCTATCGAAACGCAACAAAAGGACTTGAATGCTCTCCGTATCAAGCGTGATGCGCCTGTCGTTACAACGACGAGTTCAGGCGGATCACGGAAAAAATTATGGTACGCTCTGGCTGCCATAATAGTGCTTGCACTTGCCTTCATATTGATACGCGGAATGATGACTTCGGCAGTTCAGGTGAAAACAGGCGTTGTCGAGAATATCTATCCATCACAGGCAAATTCCGTGCTGACGGCAAGCGGATATGTTGTTGCAAGCCGGAAGGCTGCCGTCGGCTCGAAAGGAACCGGAAGATTGATCTTTCTCGGCGTTGAGGAAGGCTCGCGTGTTAAGAAAGACGAAATCATCGGGCGACTGGAATCTTCGGATGTCGGCGCTGCACTTGCTCAGGCTCAGGCATCGCTTGCAGCTGCAAGCGCGACGCTTGAAAATGGAAAAGCGGCACTGGATAATGCCGATTCGACGCTCCGTCGCACACAGATTTTATACCGTCAGGCACTCGTGGCTTCTGCAGATCTCGTTTCGGCAGAAGCTCAGTATAAACAAGCTCTTGCTCTGGTTAATACCTATATAGCAAACGTTCACCTTGCCCAGCAGGGTGTGCAGGCCGCCAATGTGCAGGTCGAGTTCACGAACATCCGTGCGCCGTTCGATGGTACGGTACTTACCAAAGATGCTGATATTGGAGTGGTAATGACTCCCTTTGGCGCTGCTGCCGGATCCAAGGCAGATATAGTGACGCTTGCAGATATGAGGTCGCTCGATGCTGAAGTCGATGTTTCGGAAACGAATATCGGACAAGTGCATGTAGGGCAAGCATGTGAAATATCGGTTGACGCGATTCCCGGTAAGCGCTACAAAGGGATTGTTCACATGATCGTACCAACTGCCGATAGGTCCAAAGGGACAGTGCTGACGAAAGTAGATTTTCTTGATCGTGACTCACTCGTACTTCCGGAAATGAGTCTGAAAGTGCTGTTTCTGAAAGACTCGGCAGTTGCCGGCTCCGACAAACCGAAACTTACCGTGCCTGCATCAGCAGTGGTTACTCGAAACGGTAAAAAAATCGTTTTCGTCATTTCCGGCGATCATGTTACCGAAACACCTGTGACTCTTGGCGAGGCAAGCGGAAGCGGAATCGCTGTTGTTTCCGGCTTGAGCGACGGCGAGAAGGTTGTGCTCAGCCCGGAGGAAACATTATCGAGCGGCACGAAAGTCAAAATAGCGGAATGATAGTTGGAGGTGTTTTGAATAATAATGTCATTCCGAAGGAGCCGAAATTCGCTTTAGCGAATTTTGGCGACTGAGGAATCCCCTGATGATTGGCAGACTCTATCAGGGGATTCTCTATCAGGGGATTCCTCACATCGTTTTTTGCACTTCATGCAAAAAATCTCCGTTCGGAATGACACTTATAGAAGACACCGCTACCGACCACAGCAGCTACTCTGCCAGCGAAAAGAACTCCGGCATTTCTACTGAATGCAGCAGCAGCGTTCCGGCACGGACGAGATCGACGAGGATTTTTGAGGCGCGGCGGCGGGAGATATTAACGAGATCGGCGAATTCCTGAACTGTTATTTTTCCATTTTCTTAGAGGTATTCGAAAAGGACTTTTTCGTTATGACCGATAGCAATTCTGAGCGGCGGCGCATCGGGGCGATGTGATTGCATGACCTTCATCACTTCTTTCGATGCCTGCATGGATTTATCCTGCACGCGGACAAATCCGATTCGTGAACCATTCATCACTCGCTTTCCGGCAGCATCGTATTCGACAAGTGTATGGGGCTTATCGGGGCTTGAAGGAACAGTGACTGCAATAATATCCTTTTTGCCTGACCATGGAATGACATCACAACTTACATTGATTGGAGGATCGCAAAGGAATTGGCTGGTATGCTCGATTTCCGAAAGTTCGGACTTTTCGCTTTGCAATCCGAAGACGCTGCCATCGTCATCAACTCCGAAAAGAATTGTGCCGCCCTTCGTATTCGCAAAAGCGATCATCTCCTTCGCGATCTTTTCCGGCGATGAGAAATGCCGCTTGAATTCAATGCGAAGTCCTTCGCCATCACTGATGAGCGCCATGACGTCTCTTCGCGTCACTTTCTTGCGGTAGGCAGGTTTTTCAACCGTCAATTCATCGAACATACGACGATCCTTTCTTTGGTCAGAATATAATATTTGCCTTTATATACGAAGCAGGCAACAGCATGATTCACTCCTGAGGGAATCGCAAGCGAGCCTTTATAGCCTAACCCTGCGGCATCAAAAATTCGAATGACATTCTCGTTTGGATCAAGAGCATAGATCATATTTTCGGATGAAGAGAGTTTCGCTTTATCTGCTGGTAAAAAGCGAACTTTCGCCTGCGGAAGGTAGGCATTATTAAAAATAATAAGAGACCTTGAAACAGCATCGTCAATTGCTGCGAATTCATTCCCTCCCAGTGTCAGCGAGACAGGATTCATCTCAATACCTGATTCCGTGCCGGATAAGGTTATGACTTGCTGCGAGCCGTTCTCCGGCTGAATGCTCAGCGCACGCTTATTCTCTCCGTCAATGATAAAAATATTTCCGGCCGGAGCAGAACGAACGGCAATCGGATAACCGAATTGTATCTTCGATCCTGTTTCATGTCCGGGGATACTTGCCTGCCAAATCAGATCTTTCGAATATATTTCGATACGATGATTATTTCTATCGGCGACGGCAACGGAATTGGTAAGCGATGCATCGATATCGGAAGGTCCATCAAACTGATCGTGCTGCTTTCCAAGGGCGATCACCGCACGAATACTATCTCCATGAGGATCGAATTTATAAATGCCCGGCGCACCTGCATCAGCAACGTATATATTTCCGAAGGCATCGATGCTGATCGCCTGCGCATCAATGAAGTTACCGAACTGTGTTTGAGGAGCGAGAGCGCCGATATATATGTCTTTTTCGAAAACAGGCTGCGACCAGTGCGTTGAAACGCAGGAAGAAAGAAAAATGGCAGAACTAAAAACCAATGCGAATAGCAAGACGCCATGGCTCTTCACGGGTTCGCGGTGCTTCGAGAGAGGCGCTGCCATTGGGATCGGAAACATCGAAATCGAATAAATGTGCAGAGATATATGCATCCAACAAGTTTGCAATATACACAAGTCCGGCATAAATATAAAATTTGTCGCGGTCATCCCGATAAAACTCGCGCTGCGCAGTATATCGATCGGCATTATATGTATCTCCGCGCGCAAGTTGGTTATTGACCGAATCGATATCAACTTGATAGCGTCCGTTCTGAATATATGCGCCGATGAAACATCCGACTATTCCAGCAACAATGAACGGAGCTTTATACCATCCCCCGGTATAGATCTGCCCTGCTCCGGGCAATATCGCGCTTAATCCGAGCGCAAGCATCGGCGATCGTTGCATGTGAAAATGTCCCGTATCGACAATTACCTTTGCACCCTTCACCGAATCCTTAAACTGTCCATTCGAACTTCCGGCAAACGCGATGAAGCAGGCGAAGATCAGAAAATACCGGAGCATGTAATTACAGAACTTGTGCAATACATTCGATCTCGACCCGGGCGCCTTTTGGCAATGCGCTTACTGCAACTGTACTTCGGGCAGGCTTCGCATCGCCAAATGTTTTGGAATATACTTCATTCACTGTTGCAAAATCACCCATGTCGGTGAGGAAGATCGTCGTCTTGAGGACAGATGAAATATCACTGCCGCCTGCTTTAAGCACTTCTGTTACGTTTGCTAAAACTTGACCTGTCTCTTCTTCGATCGAGCCGTTCTTCATCGTGCCGGATTTCGGATCGAGCGCGATCTGCCCG
>PLXB01000159.1 GCA_003151215.1 Ignavibacteriota bacterium | reverse complement strand
CAACCTGCAAACAAATCATTCCGCGTGTTATGGTCTGGAGTCTACAAAAAAGCATCTTTTTTCTGCAGGAAAGTCTGAATATTCCTGCTCGGATAAGGTTTTGAGAAGAAAAAAAGTGGAATAGACTTCTACAAATCGGATTTTATTGATGTCTTCCGCGTCGTAACTTTGAGTCTCCCCATGAGTTCTTGAAATAGAAAAGCAGGTATAAGAATAACATCCGATCCCTTCTCTTTAAATTCGATCTCATTTTTTCAACAATCAATGACTATGAAAAACAAATTCTACTATGTTACTATTTTCCTTCTGGGGGTTTCCCATTTACTTCAGGCTCAAACCTGGACACAAAAGGCGATTGCTCCTTTTGCCGGAAATGAAGGAGGCGGAGCTTTCACTATCGGAACAAAAATTTATTTTGCTTCCGGTAAGGATAAAAGCTTTTATCAATACGATCCCGCCACTGATACTTGGGCAAAGAAAGCAGATCTTCCCGGTTCTACAAATACACGGGGCGGCTTAACAGCTTTTGCAGTAGCCGGAATGGGCTATGTCGGCCTTGGTCTCAGTGAAGCGGGAGTTACGAAAGCCGATTTTTGGCAATACGATCCTACTGCAGATTCCTGGGCTCAAAAAGCCAATTATCCCGGAGGAGGCAGAGTTTATGCAGGTTCCTTTGTGATCGATGCACTTGCCTATGTTGGAGGAGGGGCAGATGAAACGGGTGCATTTTATAATGATTTCTACCAATATAATCCCGCTGCAAACACCTGGACGAAAAAGGCAAGTGTTCAAGTCGGTGGAGGCTATTCAAAAACCGCCGGTCCCGCTGCTTTTTCCCTCGGAGGATATGGTTATTTCGTTGGAGGTGAATTTTTGACAACGGATTATCACGTTACGGCACAGTACGATCCCGTTAACAATAAGTGGACTGCAAAAGCATCGATTCCGGGTAACGGGAGAACATCGGGTTCTGGATTTTCTAATGGAAAGTTGGGATTTGTCGGCTTCGGAGAAATCGGATTTACTACTGCTTATGACGACTTCTATAGTTATGATCCTTCGACCGACACTTGGCAATCATTGGGTGAATTTCCAACAAAAAGCGGAAGAGCATATGCAGCGGCAGCTGTAGTAGGAAACAGTGCATACATTGGAGGCGGGTGGGATCTTGGGACTACTTATTTTAATGATTGGTGGCAGCTTAGTCTTCCTTTTCATGCGGCTGTACCACAACTTATTCTTGGCCTGGATCAAATAGATTTTGGTTCTTTGGATTCTCATGCTTCCATGGACACAACTATGAACATACAAGCCGGGCCAGATACGAGCCTGGTCATTTCCGGAATGCAGATTTCCGGGTCAGGAAGTGCAGCGTATTCGATTAACAGTCCTCCTACTTTACCATACGTACTTGGCGCAGGCAAAAATCTCGCAATCACGATATCTTTCAAACCTACCGATACCGGCACATTCGATGCAATCCTGACCATTACCTCCGATGCCGAACTAGATGCCTCGNNATGCATGGCACTGCATTTTCCAACACTCCCCATATACTATTGAGTAGTACGAAGATCGACTTCGGGAAAGCCAATCTGAATACTCCTGTTGATTCAATTCTTACGCTCACTGCCGGAACAAATGCGGATTTAAAAATCATAAACGTTCAGTTTACGGGAACATCAGGAGGATTTACGTTCAAAAATAACCTGCCGACATTTCCTCTTACCATTCCTGCCGGAAAAAGCAGAGAATTAGCAATTAGATTTACTCCAACTGCTGCAAAGATCTATGACGACACTGTGAAGATCACTTCCAATGCCGAAGGTGATGCAGCTAATACTTCTATAGTCGCACTGCATGGCGAAGGTTTAGACGCTAGTGCCGTTTCAACCGAAGATCAGGTAATGTCAGGACTTAGAGTAAGCGCCATACCTAATCCTTTCACAGGTAACGTCACAATATCAGTGTCGGTGATGGAAGAATTTCCTGCACGAGTAAAAATTAACATAATAGATGTATCAGGGAATGAAGTATTGGATCTTGGAGAAAAGGATTATCAACCTGGAAATTATAGTACGCAAATCGATCTGGAAAAACTGAGTTCGGGAAAATACTTGATCATTGCAAAAACGGCTCATGACATACTACGCTTTCCTCTTGTGAAGGTTCGATAAGAAGGCTTATTTGAGCAATATGCTCAAACTTCGAGTCAGCCTACCAATAAGAGAATAATAACACAAGCCCCTTGCCTCCACAAGGGGCTTGTATTTTTGCACTTATGCCTATACTTCGTTTTTCCGGAATCATAAAAATCATCGGGGTCAACCCATACGTCCTCGTCAGCGCCGCACGCGCTAAGGCCCTTAAACCGGGATGGCGGAAGCCGATGCCGCTGCTCCTGCGCATTAGCAGAGGTCCGGAAAAGCCATGGCGGGTTAATATGATGCCAAAGGGCAACGGCTCTTTCTATCTCTATCTGCATGGCGCCATTCGCAAAGCATCAAAGACAAAGGTCGGGGATCGGGTTGATATAGAAATAACTTTTGATAATGAATATAAAAACGGTCCGATGCATCCGATGCCGGAATGGTTTGAATCGGCACTGAAAAAAAATGTGAGAGCGAATAAATCATGGAGTATACTTATTCCAAGCCGGCAGAAAGAAATACTTCGATATTTCGCAAATCTAAAATCCCCCGAAGCACAGCAGCGTAACCTAATTCGGGCAATGAAGGCTCTTTCGGGAAGTCCGGAGCGTTTTATGGGAAGGATATGGAAAGAAGGAAAATAAGCGTTAAGGTTTTCTTCCATTTCATTTTTTGTCATTCCGAAGGAGCCGAAATTCGCTTTTTAGCGAATGAGCGACTGAGGAATCCCCTTATATGCCAGAAAGTAATGGGCTGCAATCTATCAGGAGATTCCCCACCTCGTTTTTCATGCTGCGCATGTTATTTAAAGATGCTTAGCGTAGTCAACCATGCCCTGGAAATCGACAACGACTGCCGGTTCATTGCCAACTGTCCAGGCATCATGTCCCGATGGCAGCAGCGATACATCGCCCGGTTTGCAATCGAATTCGGAACCATCATCCATCACGACATGAAGAATGCCTTGAACATGATATTGGAAATGCGGCGCTTCGCAGCTATGGGTTTTTACAAATGGCTGAACCGATGTCAGCCATCGCCAGCCCGGCTCGAAGATACCACGGCCCACGGTTGCACCGCCAACATTGATGAGTTCAAGACGCCCTTTCGGGAATTCACGGACTTCGTCCGGTGTGCCGAAAGCTTTCAGCTCGGCTTGTTTGGAATCAGTATGTGTATGCATATTGGTTAAATGTTTAAATGAATTAACGTATGCAAAAATACCTGATAGCAATAGGCAAATACTTGTAGAAAAGGCGGTAGTTTATGTAAGAATGGGAAGTGAGGATATATTTTACAGTGTCTTTCGTAATTCGATCGGCGTCGAACCGGTTCGTTTCTTAATAATATGTGAAAAGTGGGACTGATCGTCGAAGCAAAGTTCGTGGGCTATTTCCGTGACGGTTTTATCGGTAGCGCGAAGAAGGGATTTCGCTTCGAGAAAAAGGATATCATGAATGATCTCAAGCGGCGTTCTGCCGGTTGATTCGCTGACAACATTCGATAAATGTTTCGGCGAAATATTCATGAGCTTTGCGTAAGCCCAAACCGCTCTTTGCTCTTTGAAATGTTTTTCGACAAGATGCTTGAATTGAGTTGCGAGTTGCTCACTGCGGGTTTTGTTCTGAGTCAATGATTTTGTACTGCGCTGATAGATTTCCCGGACACGATGCAGCAAGATGAGAATATAATTTCGCAATACAAAATCTTTTTCAGAAGAGAATCTCGAATATTCGGCAAGAATATCTTTGAAGGCTTGTTGAATCAGAATGCTTTCTTCATCGGTTGTATTGATGATATGTTCGGCATCAAAATCAAGGAATGGAAATTCCGAGCCAATCGGACCTGAGAGCAGCGGCTGAATATATTCCGTTTTGAAATGAATGCAGTAACCCTTGCAGTTCTTTATATGATCAGAAGCATAAAGCATATTTTCCGGAACAATGACAAGATCGTTGTTCTGAAGCTGGCGATGCTCCGTATTTAATTTGACATCATGTTCGCCGTCAAGAAGAAGATAGATCAGGTGGAATTGCCTGCGAAGAGCCGGAATAGAAACAGCATTCTTATGCCTGTCTTCAAGAGTACCCGGCATAACCATCATATTGATATCATACTGTTTATCATCAAGATTGACGACTCGTTCGAACTTCGCAAGTGTTTCGATAGTCAATATTTCTTTCGTCTTCTTCATTAATTTTCTTAACAAGACGAAGCCGATAGTCGTTTAGCGGTATTTTTGCATTATGAATATCTTAGTAACCAATGATGACGGCATTAATTCGCAAGGCATCTATGCACTGGTCATGGCACTTAAAGAAGTTGCTAATGTCATCGTCATGGCTCCGCTTGGCGAGCAATCGGCTGTCGGACATGCTTTGACGGTAAGCCTGCCGCTTCGCGTGACGGAATTTCATAAAGATGGTGATTTCTTCGGCTATGCCGTCAGCGGCNNTGTAAAACTGGCGCTGCGTACTTTTCTTGCTGAGCGAAATCATCCGAAACCCGATCTTGTCGTTAGTGGAATAAATCACGGACGCAATACAGCGGTGAACGTCATATATTCCGGCACCGTCAGCGCAGCGACTGAAGCAACCGTTTTAGATGTCCCTGCTTTTGCAATTTCGCTGACAAGTTATCATCGTCAGGCTGATTTTTCGGTCGCAGCAAATTTTGCGAAGAAATTTGCGCCTTATGTTATAAAATCCGGTTTGCCGAAGGGTACATTACTGAATGTCAACATTCCGGCATGTAAAGAGAATGAACTTGAAGGAATCAGTTATACACGACAAGGAAAATCCTATTGGGATGATATGTTCGAGAGGCGGCTCGATCCGCAGGAAAGACCGTATTATTGGTTGAAGGGACATTATATTTTAGAAGATATTGATGAAGATATAGATGATATTGCTATTCGCGAAAATCGGATCAGCATTTCGCCGATCCATTATGATTTGACAAACTATAAATTTTTAGAAGAAATGCGCCNNTGGAAAGTGAATTTCTGATGCCATCATTGGTCATAAAAGAGGCATCGGCAGCTCTGCGGCGAACGCCGATCATGAGCGTTATGACGGCAATCGTCATCGCCGTCAGCCTCGCTATCTGCGGAATGTTTGCTATGCTGACCAAGCGTGCCAATGATTCGCTTGAAGACTTTCGTGCAAAACTTGTTATTGAAGCATTCTTTGATCCAACAGTTACAAGTGAAGATGCTGCACAAATTACGACAGATAAAATAAGATCTATTGCCGGAATTTCCTCGCTCAAATCAATTTCAAAAGAAGATGCACTGACCGAATATGTGAAAAGCTCAGGCGAAGATGTAGAGAGAATCTTAGGGTATAATCCTCTTCCGGCAAGTGTACGAATGACATTTGAAAATCTCACTTCTCTTAAAGCGAAGGCTATTCAAACTCAGCTGCGTGCCGTTGGGGGGACTAAAGATGTTCTTTATGATGAGAAGTCACTTGTGACATTGGAAAAAAGATCACAGACGTTATATCTTCTTGCCTTAGCACTTGGCGCAGCATTACTTGTAGTTTCATTTACTATCGTAACAAGCACGATCAGGCTTGCTATCGAAGCTCGTCACGATACGATTCATGCAATGCAGCTTTTAGGTGCAGGAAGAATGACTGTCGTCCTTCCTTACATTTTAGAAGGAGGCTTAGCAGGAATCATGGGCGGTTTATCTGCCGGAGGCTTGATTCTATTATTCCATTTTTTTGTTATACCAAATATTGCACCTGAACTTTCGACAACTATTTCCGATGCAAGGGATTATTCCATTCTTTTTGGAGCAGGCGCAGGACTTGGCGCGATCATTGGAATGATCGGAAGCTTTCTTGCAGTCTGGCGGAGTTCGAAGATGTAACTGCTATTCTTCGTAAATTTGTATAAATAGCTTTCATTATTTATGGCATATATACCAAATCGCGAACCGGTCGGCGCATGGACCCGGATTATTCTCACCTATAAGCGTTACTCCGGTTCGTGGGCATATCTTCTGCACCGGATAACCGGTATAGGGTTAACTACCTATCTTTTCGTTCATATCTGGGCGCTGAGTTCGTTGACAAAAGGCCATGCTGCGTTTGCTGAGGAAATGAAAACTTTTACGACACTTCCTTTTAAGATCCTTGAATGGGCTTTGGGTGCACTTGTGATGTTTCATGCCTTCAACGGAATCCGCATTGCCGTTGTCGATCTTGGTAATGGAGCACGGTACCAAAAGAAATTACTTGGCGCCGTATACGTCGTTGGTATCGGTCTCGTACTTCTGATGTTCTTCCTTATTTTTCAAAACGATCTTTTCGCATCCAAATAATTTATGGTAAACAAATCAGCAGATCATCTTCGGTCTTATGCAAAAGGAAGAAATTCCGGCGCTCCGGCTTGGATGCTTCAGCGCATCACAGGGTTGGCACTTGTTATCCTGACAGTCGGGCATTACATCATGATGCACTACACTCCTGCAAGCGGACACGATTACGACTGGACTGCCGGACGGTTGGCGTCGCCGCTCTTTAAGGGAATGTATCTTGGTTTTATTACGATCGGCATGTATCACGGCTTGCAAGGATGCTGGAACGTCGTTCGCGATTTTAAACTCAGACCGTGGCTAACCTATACGATTTTCGGGACTCTTCTTGTTGCCGGAATTATTTTTGTCGGCATCGGTTGGAATACGATGCTGACCTTCGATCCGAATAAGCCCTAATACTCAAGAATTATCCTTTCAATTACTAACGTCATACCCTGCTTCCCGAATTACTTTCCGCAGTTCGCCAATAGTCGTTTCATCCTCATAAAACAGGATCGAGGCAGAATTCTCTTGCAGGGAAACATCTACCTCTTTTACCCCTGATATTTTTTTTAAAGCATTGGTAATACTTCGAACGCATCCATTGCAATGCATTCCGATGATGTGGAGGTTTTCCGATGTCATTTATTTATCCGCTTCGCCCATGATCGGATCGAGCGAGCCGATGATGGCAACTGTATCGGAGATCATTGCACCTTCAAGAATTCTGGGAAGTCCTTGCAGCGTGACAAAACTCGGAGAGCGTATCTTGCTGCGCCACGGCGTTCCGGTTCCGTCAGAGATAAGATACCACCCTAACTCACCTTTTGAGGCTTCGATGGCGGAGTAGCTCTCCCCTTTTGGCGGAGCCTGACCGAAATTCACCAGCACAAAATCATTGATCAGCTCTTCCATCGAAGAATATATTTCGCCTTTACGGGGAAGAACAATTTTCGCATCGTCGGCGAAGATCGGGCCCGGTTGAAGTTTATCCAAACATTGACGAATGATCTTCACGCTTTCAGCAACTTCATCGAAGCGGACGAAGTATCGTGCCAACGCATCGCATTCCGTTCGGGTGATCACATTAAAATCAAGCTCCGGATAGAGAAGATAGGGTTGATCCCGACGCAAGTCGTAAGAAATACCGCAAGCTCTGAGATTCGGACCGGTCCAGCCAATATCAATTGCTTCATCCGGCGGCATAATGCCGATACTTTCGCAGCGCTCGATGAAGATCCGGTTCTTATGCAGCAATGCAGCGATCTCTCCGGTTGCTTCCGATAAGCCATCGAGAAAATCCCGAATCATCTTTACACAATCGGATGTAATATCCTGTGCCATGCCGCCGATACGCATATAGCTGACAGTAAACCTGGCTCCGGTCAGAATATCGAAAATATCATAGAGCTTCTCGCGTTCGCGCATTGTCCAGACAAATACCGTCAGCCCTCCGATATCCATCGCCATTGCTCCGGCAGCCATAAGATGCGATGAGATGCGGGCAAGTTCGCAGGCAATGACACGGATAAGCTGAGCGCGCCGGGGAATTTCTACATGCATTAATTTCTCTACTGCAAGGCAGTAGGCAACATTATTGGCGATCGGAGAAATATAATCGAGCCTATCGGTATGCGGAATAAATTCATGGAACGTCATATTCTCCGCAAGCTTTTCGTAGCCGCGATGGAGATATCCAAGTTCAGCTTCGGAGGTGATGATCGTCTCGCCATCGAGTCGTAATACTACGCGAAGCACTCCGTGCGTTGCCGGATGCTGCGGACCCATATTGAGGATCATCTCATTATCGAGCGAATCCTCGCTCAGTGTGACGCTCGTATCTTTCGAGAGCAGCGCCTCGATGATCTTCTGCCGTGGTACATCCTTTTCTAAGGTTATAAGTTCTTCTTGAATCATCTTAGTTCATTCTCACCTTACAATCTTTATCTACCGGAAGCGGTATCGAGCCTTCGATTCCCATGAGCGGAAAATCTTTTCGCAGCGGATGGTATTCGAATTCATCGGGCATATACATCCTTCGCAGATCGGGATGCCCGTCGAAAATGACGCCATACATATCGAATGCTTCGCGTTCATGCCAGTTCGCACCGCCCCAGATGCTGACAAGCGATGGCACATGCGGATCGCGTTCATCGCAGCGGGTTTTCAAAAATATCCGCTCCTTTGTTTCCATGTTGCGGATATTATAAATTACTTCGAAGCGCATCTTCCGCTCGTTGCGGTCAACGCCAAGCGCATCGATGAAATGCCGAAAGCCGAATTGCTCCTTCAAAATTCGCGCAACATCCCGTATATTCTCTCGCCCCACGATGATGCCCATCGTACCGGTGATATCGACCGGTTCGATGCTGATATCCGGAAGCTGAGCCTTCAGATCTTCTAAGGTAAACATAGATATGAATTTATTCAGGCAATGAAACAATATTCAAAAATGAATCGTCTCAGATGTCTGAACCTTGATTTTAGGAGATT
>PLXB01000435.1 GCA_003151215.1 Ignavibacteriota bacterium | reverse complement strand
AACAGAGGCAATGGCTGCGATCTTATTTGCCAGTTTCCAGGCAAGCTGATAGCACATATAGCCTCCGTTACTTAATCCGGATGCATAGACTCGACTTTGATCGATATTAAAATGCACGTGCAGTGTATCGATGAGGGCGGATAAAAAAGCAACATCGTCAGGAGTGGTCGGTAATCCCGGGATACCTGCATTCCAGTATTGCTGCGAATTTGCATTGACTGTTCCTTGAGGATAAACGACGAGGAATCCTGCAGTATCAGCAACAGGCATGTAATTAGTATATCCCTGCTCGATCGTGGCGTTAGAACCTAAGCCATGAAGATGCAGGATGAGCGGACGCGAACTTCCTGAAACATAATGCTTCGGAATATAAAGGTTATAATACCGTACGACGCCATCAGAGAGGAGACTATCGGTTATCGTTTTCTGTGAATAAGCGCTATTCCCGAAAATTAATAAATGTGCAGCAAGAAATAAGAATCTTTTCATGGCAATTTGTGGGAATTGAAGTGTATAATTAAACTCTCTTTACGAATCAAAAGTTACCGTAAGCCGTTAAACTGCCTAATTATTCAGATAAAGCCAATTTGAAGCAACTTCTTCAATCCATGCGCTCCGGCGCGATCACTGTTCGTGATGTCGATGCTCCGGCTTCACCGAAGCGTTCGGGAGTTATTGTGCGCAATTATGCAAGCCTTATCTCGGCGGGTACGGAGAAGATGTCTGTCGAGCTTGCCCGTGCATCCCTGCTTGAAAAAGCGAAAAGCCGTCCGGATGATGTGAAGAAAGTCCTTGCCGAGATCAAGCAGCAAGGCTTCTGGAAAACGTATAGCCGTGTCATGAATAAGCTGGACTCGGAGAAAGCAATGGGATATTCCTGCGCCGGCAAAGTGATCGCAGTCAGCGAAGATGTTGATGATATTAAACCGGGCGACCGCGTAGTTTGTGGCGGACAGGGAGCAAATCACAGCGAAGTCGTCAGCGTTCTGAAAAATCTTTGCGTCAAGATTCCCGATAATGTGAGTTATGAAGATGCCTGCTATACAACCCTTGGTGCGATTGCCATGCAGGGAGTTCGTCAAGCAGAAGTTCGTTTCGGCGAATATGTTGCCGTGATCGGACTCGGACTTGTCGGCCAGCTTACTTGCGCTATTGCAAAAGCGGCAGGATGCGTGGTGATCGGCATCGATCTCGATGATGACAATGTGATGCTTGCGAATGCTCAAACAGCAAATTTCGCATTTAGTCGAAAAGCTGATAACCTTGTGGATAAGATCAAGTCATTAACACATGGCTTCGGAGTGGATTCCGTTATCATCACGGCAGCGACCCATTCAAATGATCCAATTGAATTATCAGCACAAATTGCGCGTGACCGCGGCAAGGTTGTAATGGTGGGTGTTACGAAAATGGATATACCGCGAGATCCATTTTATCTGAAAGAGCTTGATTTCCGCTTTTCTCGCTCCTACGGTCCGGGAAGATATGAACGCGACTATGAGGAGAAAGGAATTGATTATCCGATAGGATATGTCCGCTGGACCGAGCGCCGGAACATGCAGGAATTTGTCAGGTTGCTCGCAGAGAAAAAAGTCGAACCTTCAAAGATCACAACACATCTCTTTCCTATCTCCGAAGCTCAGAAAGCATATGATATGGTTGCCGGTGAGTTGAAGGAAAGATATTTGGGAATCGTGCTGACGTATCCCGAAGACGGCGAAAAATTACGAATTACGAATTACGAATTACGAAAAGAAGTCCGAACTCAGAACCCCGATACGCGAACCACAAAAGTGGGATTTATCGGTGCCGGAAATTTCGCACAAGGATTTCTTCTTCCGACTTTGAAGGAAAATGCAGAGCTTGTGATCGTTGCAAATGAATCAGGTGCAAGCGCGCAGGATGCACAAAGCAAATTCGGATTCAAACACTCTACGACAAATCCCGATGATGTCATTTCATCACCGGACGTCAATACAATTTTTATTGCAACCCGGCATAACCTTCATGCCGAGCTTATCTGCAAAGCACTTGAAGCAGGCAAGAATGTATTCTGCGAAAAACCACTTGCACTCAACTTCGAAGATGCATCAAGAATAGCCCGCACGTATTCCGCTCAAAGTGGTGATAATACAGCTCTCATGGTAGGGTTTAATCGCCGCTTCTCACCTCTTGTCGTTAAGACAAAGGATTTTTTTGATGTTCTTTCACCGAAGCTGATCTTTTATCGTGTCAATGCCGGAGCTGTGAAAGCATCCGATTGGACGCAGGATGAAGNNAAGAGATCGGCGGCGGAAGAATTATCGGAGAAATTTGTCACTTCATCGATACTGCAGCTTATCTTACCGGCGATGCACTGCCAAAAAGCGTTGTTGCAAAATCTCTTTCGTCGGGAAGAAGCGATGCGATCGATCACGATAATATTTCGATCACGATCGAATATGAAGATGGTACGGTTGCAACGATCCTCTATATTGCAAACGGCGATAGAATTCTTCCCAAAGAAGAACTGCAGGTTTTTTCAGGCGGGAGAACTACTATCATGAAAAATTTTATCGAACTTGAACTTTGGAGTGGTTCCGGAAAACCGAAGATCATAAGCGGACAAGGCAAAGGACATAAAGAAGAAGTAGAGGCATTTATTAATTCCATCAAATCCGGCAACGAACCCCCTATTCCGTTCGATTCTATTCTTGCAACAACACTACTCACTTTTGCGATACGGGAGTCACTATCAACAGGAGAAGTGGTTAAATTTTAAATGCATTAATGATAATAGAGGGCAATAAAAAAGCAGCCCAAGAGCTGCTTTTTTGGATCTTAATTTTTCAACCTTACCACCAGCCATTGCGGTTGCCGTAGCTTCTGCCGGAAGTATCGGTTCCGTTGGGATCGTTATATTCGGCGCGATGACCCCTGGGCTGCCAGCCACCGCCTCCGCCGCCGCTATTTCCACCGCTATCACGGCTGCCGCGCTTATCCATATTCGGCTTTGCTTCACGAACGCTTAACGGGCGTCCCTCAACTTCTTTGCCGTTGAGTGCTTCCATGGCCTTTTTTGCAGATTCTTCGGATTCCATTTCGATGAATCCGAAACCCTTGGATTTACGGGTTACCTGATCGCTGACGATCGCCGTGCTCGAAACTCTGCCGAACGGTTTGAAAAGCTCTTCAAGCTGCTCAACGGTCCAACTATATGGAAGGCTGCCGACATACAGCTTCTTATTGATCACTGCTGCGGTTTGCGGGGCTTCCTTTTCTGCTACTTCTGCCATTAAATATCCTTCTTTCGTGAGTGATGAAAAATACACTTTTTTCGGGAAGCAGTAAACGAGGAATGTGCATAAGAAGTTCAATGGGGAAACCAATGAGAGAAGCCTAATGAATTATATGTTATTCCGAAAGAGCCGAAATTCGCGTAGCGAATGAGCGACTGAGGAATCCCCTTAATATTGGCAGACTGAATGTGCTACAAACGATTAAGGGATTCTTCACCTCGTTTTTTGCACTTCGTGCAAAAAACCTCCGTTCGGAATGACATCATCATGGATTATTTCAGCTTCGGCAACACTATCCTTCCCTCTTTCTCCGCTTCTTCCAACTTCGGAAATAATTCTCTCTCTTCAGTTCGAACATGAGATTCCAGGATCAAGCCAAATTCAGGAAGTATTTTTTTCAAAAGCTCTTCATCATGATATTCATTTATCTCACGAATCATCTCTCTCATCTTTTGATGCTGGGAAAGAAGGTCGGTGACAGCTCCCTGCAATTCATTCAAAGTTGCAGCGATCGGAAAAAGAATTTCTTCTTCCAGTGTGAAATGGGGAAGGAGCTCTTGTTCGAAAAATAATTTCAGAGAATGAACTTGTTTCTTCAGATCGGTCGGCCACAGATGATCATGCTGCGAAGCGGGGCCCCCTTTTTTAAGTCGAAGCGCAATCAGCAGCGCCTCATGATGATCGTGCGAAAGAGCGATAAGGGATGAGTGGCGCGGCATGTGCTTCTATATTTTTTTTTGTTCTTTGCGCACCGGAATCATAAGCGATGCTAAAATGCTCAGAAGAAGAATGCTCAATATAATGATGAGCGAACTGAGAGTGCTGAGAGTAAAATTGTTCCAGAAAAGCGGAGCGATCATTTTTGCTCCGACAAAACATAAGATCAGCGCAACGCCTTTTGGCACGAAACGGAATGCTGCCTGCATTCGCTCCAGCAGAAAATACATCGAGCGTAACCCAAGCACGGCAAGAATGTTCGAGCCATAGATAATAAGCGGCATGCGCGTGACAGCGAAGATCGCAGGAATACTATCGAGTGCGAAAAGAAGATCGGTAAATTCGACGACGACGATCACAACAAATAAAGGGGTGGCGATGAGCTTCCCTGCCTGCCGGATAAAAAATTTACCGCCATGAAATTCATTCGTGACCGTAAAAAACTTTCGTGTCCATCTTATGATAAGGCTTTTATCGGCATCAAACTCTTTTTCTTTTCCGAAAAACATCATGAATGCAGTATAGAGCACTACGATCCCGAAGAGATACATGACGAATTCGAACTTATTGACAAGCCCGATGCCGACAAATATCATGATTCCCCGAAGAACAATAACTCCGATGATACCGTAATTAAGCACGCGCCGCTGAACTCTCGGAGCGATCTTGAAATAACTGAAAAGCATCAGGAACACAAAGAGATTATCTACGGAAAGGGACTCTTCGATAAAATATCCGGCAAGAAAGGCAGGGGCATCTTCGGCGCCATGCGGAAGAAAAATCCAGATGACCAAAGCCGATAAGAGTGCCATACCCATCCAGAATATGCTCCAAAGAATGGCACGCTGCAGAGGTATCGGTGCATCGTTTTGGCGGATCGGCTTCATGAAGTAATGAATGTGAAAGCCGGGAAACAAGGATAAGATTGTATTTGTCCCATTGTATTCACTAATCTGCACCAATGAGTGAATAGAGAATATTCCGGAATCTCTTCTTATTCTGACTCAGAAACGCCACTTTTACTTTTTTCTGCGAAAAAGGAGTTTTCGGGGTGTAACAGAATAAAAATAAGGGAGTTTATAGTGTACGGGCAAATTAATTCGTATATTTGTCCTGCGGAGTTTATCATGATCCGCGACATTTGATGCCCCTTTTCAGCGCTGGAAACCTGAGATTGCCCCCTCGACGCCAGCCTATGGAAAACCTCTCGGATGAATTGATTTTTGCAAGTGAGTGCAAATTTCTTAGTATATTTGTCCTGAGAACTTTAGACAAAAATGTGAATAAGTAACTTTTCCTTACGGAAAATTTACGTTTCGCTTTTTATAATGTATTTCGTATTTGTGCCTATGAGGGCATTTTTGTTGTATATTTGTACTCCTTGAATGGAACGGGCAGAGCTTCGTGCTCGCAAGCTTCGGTTCAGAGATGCAAAAAGATTTTTTCTAAATAACGTAACGTTCAATTTACTTCATTTACTAATAGGAGACGAAGGGTATGACTTCACGTCGTTCAATATTGTTGGGTCTGGTGCTTGGGGCTTTCCTGGGCGTATTCGGGCTTAACTCAGTTCATGCGCAAGTCCCGCGAAGCATTTCCTATCAGGGACTATTACTCAAGAATAACCAACCTGTAACCGGGACAGTTAAGATTGACGTAACAATCTATGACGCTGCCGGTACTATTCTCTATCAAGAGACGCCGAACAGTGGCCAAGTGCAGGTCGACAATGGTATCTTTAACATATTAATTGGAGATATCAATGGGCATCTGCCTGCAAATTTAACGTTTGACGAGCAGTACTACCTTGGTATAAATATCGATAATACAGGTGAGGTTTCCCCGCGTACTCCTCTTGTCGCCGCTCCGTATGCACTCAATTCCCAGACGGTTGGAGGTGTTGGTGTTTCAGTCACTCCGAAAGCCGGAATGCTGCTGCCACTCGATGCAAACGGACTAGTTCCGAAAACGGCGTTGCCGCAGTCGACTCAAGCTCTTACAACCATTGATGGACTCGTAGGCGATGCCAGCGGAAACATCAAGATCAACGGACTTAATGGAATAACAATTACTGATATCGCCCCCGGGCAGATCAATATTGGCTTTTCCGGCGGCGGTGCTACTGCCGATACTCTTATTCCCGGCCTTGGCCTTACCGGCGGAGGAATCGGAACAAAGTGGACGATCGGAATTGCACCGAACGGTATCACACCAAATATGCTTGGCACAAGTTCTGTTACCGGCAGCAAAATTGATCAGACTGTTCCGCAATGGGGTCTGTTTCAGGATGCACTTGGAGATTTGAATGTTGGATTGGATAATACACTGACATTTATATCAAATCCGACAAAACCGAATCTCGCTCCTTCAAGAAATGCACCTTTCGCGCTTGACGGAATCGGATTGAATCTTAACAATCCGAATACTTGGACAGCTCTTCAGACATTCAACTCAGGTATAACGGTTAACGGAACGACGATATTGAATGGACCTGTCACTCTTACTCCGGGTACATTGACGATCAATGGCACACCCGAGCCGCTTGCAGGACCAAATGCAGCGACGTATGAGATTATTGATAACGGCGACCTCAAAGTAACCGGATCCAGCTACTTAGTTGGCAACACCTATATCGGAGCTGCAACAACAGGCGGTACGAACACAATGGGAACAGCCGGTGCTACCGGAAGTGCGAACACGATCACCGGTAATACGAACGCCGTAACGGGTGCAACAAGTAATACGATAACAGGCGGAACGAATACTGTTACCGGTACAGCCAACACTATTACAGGTACGACAAGCAACAGCATCCAATCACCGAGCAATAGCATCGGTACGACAAATGCTGCTTCTGCTAATACCATTGGTAATGCAGGAACAAGTGTCAATACTATTACCGGCGCAACCAATAGCGTTACCGGTACAACAGCTAACAATGTACAGGCACCTACGAATAATGTTGGTACGTCTCAGGCAGCAGGCGGAGCAAACAATATTGGTACTGCGGCTATCAGCACAAACACAGTTACAGGTACAACGAATAACGTTACAGGCTCTGTTGCCAATAACGTGCAGTCTCCTGCGAACAGCATCGGTACTGCTCAGGTAGCGGGCGGAACAAACACTATCGGTACTGCCGGTATCAGCACGAACAACACCACTGGTACTACTAATACGACAACCGGTTCTGTTGCCAATAACAGCCAGGCTCCGACCGTCAATATCGGAACGACTCAGGTTGCAGGCGGCGTGATCAATCACGGAACTGCCGGAGTTACGACAAATAACATTGCAGGCCTGGTAAATAATGTTCAATCCCAGACCAATAATGTTGGCACTACTCAGACTGCAGGCGGCGCTAATAATGTCGGAACTGCAGGGATCAGCACTAATACTATCACCGGTTTGACCAATAGCACTCTCGGTACGACCAATAATAGTCAGGCACAGACTATTAACACCGGAACGACACAAACAGCCGGCGGCATAATTACCATTGGTACAGCTGCTATCAGCACTGTTACAATTAACGGTTTGTCAACAACCATTAACGGACCTACAATCCATAATGGCAACATTACACAAACTTCAGGAACGACGACATTGCTTACGACTCAAACAGGAAACTTAACCGTCGTAGGAACAATGACGCAATCGGGTGGTAATGCTCAGATCGCAGGTGGTGCAAGTAATACGTTCGGCTCTTTTGCCGGATCGAACAATGCGATCGGCGCAGCAGGAAGCACGAATACCTATAACGGACAAAATAACTTTAATGGTAATATTACTCAGGTTGCGGGAACTTCGACCCTCCTGAATACTCAGATTAATGGTACGTTAGGTTCGACCGGAAATATTACTTTAGGTACTACAAGTTCGAATAACAATATCGGTAATGCAGGTGCTATCAATACATTAACCGGTACTACCAATAACCTTACAGGCGGCACGAATAATCTGACCGGCGCAACCAATAATGTTAATGCCAATGTAAACAACATTGGAAATAACAGCGGAAGTGTCAACAACATCGGTGTAGTTAGCGGCGGTGGGATCTCTACCAATAACGTCGGTAACTTGAATACCGGTACCAATAACAATATTAATGGTACCTCAACATTCCAGGGAGCAACAATTCCTGCAGATGGTAGTCAGATTCTCAGAGTAACAGGCGGACCACAGAGCTGTGCCGGCCCATTGCCAACATCTTTGACAAGTCAGGCATTTTTTGACGGAGATGTATGGGATGCCGGAACACTTTCGGCTTGCCGTTTGAACATCTTCGGAAGCAGCGGAAGCTGTATCTCTAACTTGAATACGTCAACCTTCGGAGCTTGCGCAGGCGGTGCAAGCACGATCGCCTTGATCAGTGGATTCACGGGGAACAATGCGCCGAATGGCGGTTTCCCGATCAATATCACGAATATTGATAATATTCAGGCAAATACAAGCATTCAGACGAATGTCACTCTCACGATCGGTGTACCGGGAACAAACGCAACCAACATCACCAGCTCAAACGCCGGTCCTGCTTCAATTGCTCAGCAGACTCCGAGCGTAGCCGGTAGAATCCCGACCTTCCAGCAGTATCAGTTAGCTCTCGTACCGGGTACCGGTCCGAATGGCGGCGGTTCTGTTACATTCACGACAGTCAATGCTCCGGGCTTGAACTTTGATGCTCTTTCCGGATTGACAATTTCATATCGTACACGTAACGCGACTTTCCCACAAGGTGAGTTGACGATTACTCAGACACTGACTGATATCACGGTTGAGTCATCAGCTGCCGGAGATAATAACACTGTACAACTCATCATTTTGAGACCATAATTGAACGACGTTCCGCGGTATGAGATCTCGGAGTAACTAATTTTGCTACTCCGAGAACTCAGCCGGGAAACAAAGATTTTTTTTAACCGTCAGAGAGAGTTCACAAAAACCCCTGTCCAATGCGGACAGGGGTTATTTGTTTTAGTCACCGATTAAGACTTTCCAGGCCTGATCAATATCATCATACTCGATCAATTCCTTGGCACGGAGGTGCCGGTCTTTCAAAGTTTCCTGGTCTGTTGACTCGGGTATTAGGGGGACTTCTTCGATATCAAGCAGTTTTGCAATATCATGTCCGGATAAGTAAGGACTTTTACGAATTTCATCGGGTAGAAGGTCGAACCCAGGGATCACTNNCTTCAGAGGGCTGTGGAAGCTCGAAAAGACCCTGAGCCGCCCTTGTGTACCAAGTGCCGCCCATTCGTGCCACCTGATCGATCTTTCGGGGGTCTATACCTCCCCTTTCATTGATAGTGTCTTCCCGTACATGAACCATCAGAACTTCACATATCAGTATATTAGCACTTCCGGGTTTTTTACCGAAATCAATATGATGGAGAAGCCGTGCTTCCATGACGAACGCACTTTCGGCAACACCTGGGGCTTTAACCTTTTGGCTCTGCAGTTTCGTAAAGCCTGACTTCAGGAATTCATCAACTCCACGCTCAAACGGAGCCGAAGCAAGGCTGGCCTGATGTACCATATCATAGCTGATAATGGATACGGTACATTCCTTCGTTTCAAGAATATTGAGCAAGGTATCTTTTGCTTTGCCGGTTTTCCCTGAAAAAGCAGGGCTGAAACAGATGATCGGTGGATTTACTCCGAAAGCATTAAAGAAGCTGAACGGCGCGAGGTTTGGTTTGCCTTTTTTATCAAGACTGCCGACAAATGCAATAGGACGCGGAGCTATTCCGCCGAGCAGTAAGCGGTGTGTTTCCTGAAAAGGGATTTGCGATGGATCAAATGTCAACATGAAAATAAAACAATAAAAAAGGTCAGGCAATGCCTGACCTTTTTCTATCGAGAAATATTAATGAGGATTTCAAACAGCGACAGGTTGTTCTACAGCAAGAACTTTCGCTGCATGCTTCATTAAGTCGTGCATTAAGTTCTCATCGAACGGTGAACGCATACCAACGGATTTGAAAATGTCAAGTACGCTTTTCGTCCCGCCGATGCGGCAGAGTTCCAAGTACGCATCAACAGTCTTAGCGTGATTACTTTCATCCATCAATGCGATCTGCATGGCGCCTGTTTCGGCAATGGCATAGTCGATGTAATAGAACGGCATATCGAAGATATGTCCTTGTGCATACCAGCGAGCGTATTTATATTCTTCACAGCCGGTGAAATCAATTCCCGGTTTATATATATCCCAGATCTTATCCCATGCTTTATCGCGATCAGATATGGTCACATTCGGATTTTCATAAACCCAATGCTGGAATTCATCNNTTCGTCGATATAGCGCATAGCAAGGAATTCCATTCCCATTGAATGGATCTCACATGCGTCGGAAGTAGGCCATTGCAGGTCGATCGCCTCGATCGGCTGGCTTTCCCAGCCTTGAAAGGCATGACCCATTTCATGAGTCAGTGTGCGAATGTCTTCGCTATCTCCGGTAGAGTTGCAGAGGATCGCAACACGGGCTTCATCGCTGAACGATGTGCAATAGGCTCCGGCACGTTTGCCTTTGCGGTTCTCCAGATCGATAAGCCCTTCGTTGCGCATCCTGACAAAATGCGCAGCAAGTATCGGAGAAATTCTTTCGAAGATAC
>PLXB01000411.1 GCA_003151215.1 Ignavibacteriota bacterium | reverse complement strand
TTCCAAAATATCAAAATATTATATACTTTGCTCTTTATGATTCAAATTAGGCACATTTTTTTTCAAATTCGCACGGGGAATTTAGGAAATCTTAGTTCGGTGATTTTGAAAAATCCGGATTAAATCACAGGAATTTCATGAGTCACAGTCAGCTTTTCTATTGGTAGTTTTGCTTTCTGGCAGAAAGCGATCGGCAGGTCTGTCGATTTTGGTAATGTGTTTTACGGAAAAAATTTTAAAATGTTTCACGCAATACAATAGAAAAAAAATGGTTTTGGAGGTGCCCATGAATTGAAAATTAGTCCTGAAGGGACGACAGAAAAACCCTGCTCACCACGACGAGATGGGAAAATATTACAGTTTGTAAGCCAGCAGGCATCTACGGCGGAATCGAGGTCGCGGTGAGTGTCGAGGAGTTTTTTCGGCATCGTGTTCGGATCGTAGAGATCGGCAAGTGTGAATTTCAGAGCGCGGACTTTTATCTCATTCCGGCTAAGGGGTTTCATTGATGCAAAGATACGGACGGACTAAGAGTCCGTCCTACCGGAGATGATTAGTTTTGTGAAAGTAAAATAAGTTTTATATTTTCACTTTTTACAGAGCGTGTCTTTTTTTTAGTTATCTTTGTAGTGCGCTCTTCCTTCGGGAAAGCCCGTCCGAGTTGACTTTCGGGAATTATTCCGGAATAAATCGAATAAGGTTACCCTGAGGGGAGTTCGTCATCGCAGAGGTTGCATAAGCCCCCACGACGTTTTTTTTATATTGTATCTTTTCTTTCATACTGCGTCAAAAAAAGTGTGAGAGAAGGGATCTCACATTATTCTTGAACACTCTCATTTCTTAGAAACACTCTATGAACAAATCCGAACTCATTGATTCTGTTGCGAAAGCATCGGGACTCTCAAAGGCAGACTCCGATCGCGCTCTTGGTGCGATCGTCGAAACGATCACGAAGTCCTTGAAAAAGGGCAATGCTGTCGCATTGGTCGGTTTCGGGACCTTTAAAGTATCAAAGCGCAATGCCCGTATGGGACGCAACCCCCAGACCGGCGAATCGATCAAGATATCTGCCCGCACTGTTCCGCGCTTTACCGCCGGAAAGGCATTGAAAGATGCAGTCGGAAAGAAATAAGTAGAGAAATTCCGATTTCTCGGAAAGCCCGCTCTCTTTGAGAGCGGGCTTTTTTTTGTCTGACCCTTGATTTTATGAGATTGAAAAGATTGATGAGATTTGAGGCTGACCCTCTTTCTTAATCTATTTTAATCAATAAAATCTCATAAAATCACGGTTCAGATTTTTATTGTTATTCCTCTTCCTTAACCTCGTTATTTTTCAGGAATCTGATCTGCTTCCACTGGGGATCAACGACTTTGAGTTCGCTGCCTGAAAAAGTTTTCAGCACAATATCGTCCGAAGATTTCCGCATCGTGAAACGCTTCACTACTGTATCGCAGCCAACCGTAACCTGCAGGTATGACTCTTCGTTATAGATCGTCACATACGTCAGCGAATCTTTCGGAAAACGAAATGATGTGTTCACCTCAATAAGGTGTCCGGCAGAATCGAGGCGCATTCCGCCAGCCGATGAGAATGTCAATACGAAACCCGAATCGATAACACTTTCTTCTACGACAGGCCTCAGCATAAGTTGAAAACCTTCTCCGCCGGAAAGTGTAAAATATGCCTTGAGATCATACTGCGTCCAGGCAAGAGAAGTCACTTGCAAAACGGATTCGGGATGCATTTCGAATCCGTAAAGATGGGAATCCACACTATTATGATCCGAGAAGATCCTGCAATCGACAGGATACCTTGTCTCTACTTTAAAGCGATAAGGATCGCAGCCAAGAAAAATGACTACTGCCAGGGATGCACTATAGAGTAATCTTTGTATTACCATTGCACAAGTTTTTCGAGTGCATGAACAAGCTCCGGTGTATTAAGACGGTCTTTCAAGCCGATCGATATACCAAGGTAGAACGAATCGAATGACGAATAATTCTTGCTTCCCTGAGGAATGAGTAACCGCGAATAAAACGCTCCCGTCGAACCAGAAACAAAGCCTCCGGTTATACCTACTGTCATATCTCTGAACGTATTGAGCCTGAGTTTTACTGCCAGATTAATAAATGAAGAGGGATAGTAATTCGCTTCAATATACGGTTCAAGTGTCAGATCTTCGGCGATCAAATACTGCCTATATCCAAAACGGAGCGGAAGAACGCTGAACATTGCCTGATAATATCCCAGAGCAAAAAATTTGAAGAGCGATGTGCCTGCCCAGAATTTTCCGTCGAAAATATCGAGGGGAAAATGCGCCGTCGCTAACTGCAAACTGATTCCCGTGAATGGCAGCTTTGCAAGTGAGGTGTCGAATAGATTCGGATAGCCTCCTGTAGCGCCCAGCAATTCGAGATCTGCCACACTGACTTCCACGGCAGAATGAAGATAATCTTTCCATTCATGATGGGTTTCGGATACTTTATTAATAAAGTCCAGAGCGCTGATTCCTAAACCAAAGTACGGAGTAGTCACGCTCTTGGAATCGGAACCTGCAGGTGAGGTAGCAAATTTCCACGTAAAGCCCGTTGCAATTCCGGCATAAGCGCGAATATTGAACCCTCCAAGAGAGCCGAAAGTTAGCTCTCCTCCAAGGTTAACATACGCTGAGGGAAGAAGACTTATTCCGAAGAATGGAGAGGCAAACAGATAGGGCGGCTTATCTCTCAACCAATAACGCTTTCGAATGTATATATTCGCACCAACGCTCCAGAGTGTATTGGAGGGATCATCATCCTGTGCAATACTTTCATAACCATTCCAGCCGATCGTCCAATCCGGCGCTTCATTGAACCAATGCAATTGATATTCGAGCGGCATTACCCGAAACAAATGGCCTTTGAATAAACTTGAAGGCTTTTTTGGCACACCGAGTATTTTCTGGATCGAATCGGGCAGACTACGCAACGAATCCAGAATTTTATTACCGATTCTCGTAGAATCTGCAAGTGCATATACGCCAAGTAGTCCGGGACCGAAGCCGGGATTTGAAGATCCGGTAATCAGTCCGCCAAATTCAACTCCTCCGTATCGCAGAAATGCCGGGTATTCGCGTGTATAGGTCGAATCATATGAAAGGCTTTCCCGTTGAAGGCGAGTTGTGCGAGAGGACGGAAACACGGTTCCATTCTCACTTCCAGCACCGGGAGCATTATGGACGCGCTCCCGATAGATCGAATCACGGACGGTGATCGTGTACGTATCGTATTCATATCGCGTCACACAACTCGATATAAGGGTCGATAAAAAGATCAAGATCAGGATATGCTTCATCGCCTGTTCTCTTTTGTAAAAAACTTAACCAATTCGACTCTGCGGCATCGAAGTTGATATATTTCATCGCTCTCACCAGGTTGCCGGGGAAGCGGAATCGTTCTTCCCTTTGAGTAGATGATCAGCAGCTTTGCAGGAATTCCGCGAGTTTTCAATTCTTTGGCAACAAAGGATGCACGCCTTTGAGCAAGAGCATTATTGTATTCATCAGTACCTAATGAATCCGTATGCCCATAGAGAATGACGCTTTGCAAAGTTGAAGAGCTATTCTTAATTGATCTTGCAAGGAGATCGATAGATGACTGCCAGCGCATTTCCGTTTTTTGCCCTTTTTCGTCAATGATGAAATCATATGGATGAGAGTCGTCATCAAATGGAAAATTAATTCGCAACACAAGCGTATCGGGTATTACCAGAGGGGGCACAAGGACAAGGCTATCAGCCGAATGACGGAGATCGATACGATGAACATCATAAAATTTATCTTTCATATCGGATCCGACATCGTATTCTGCTCCTTTTTGCACATGAAAGGAATAATTACCGACTGTATCGGTCTTCTTTCGTGCGATCTCCTTATTCTTTTCCACGTCGCGGAGGAAAACTTCCGGCAATACTGAATCGCGTATTTGGGGTAGAACGACTTTACCTTTGAGTTCGATCGAATCCGGAATATTTTTTTCCGGAATGATCTTCGCCATTTCTTTTGGCGGGATGTAGGTTCTCCGCAAGACAAAAATATTTCGTCCGTTAAAAATTGTCGGCTGATCGGATGTATAGAAAAATTGCGAATCGCTTAGCTGATATGGGAATATTTCATCGAATTTCGTATTGATCGGTGCTCCGATATTTTCCGCCTTGCTCCATGAGCCGTTTTCGTAAGTAGAGGAGAAGATATCGTAACCGCCTATTGTCTCGTGGCCGTCAGATGCAAAATATAATTTTTTCCCGTCTGTCGAAAATGAAGGTGATAGCTCATTACAGGGAGTGTTGATCTGTGAAGGAAGATCCTGCGGTTCGCTCCAGGGACTATTAATCGATTTTCTTGTGCTATACCAGAGGTCAACTCCGTCGTGGCCGCCGCCTCTATCCGAGGCGAAAATGATCATGAGTCCGTCTTTCGAAAGTGCGGGCTGTGCCTCAAACGAAACGGGTTTATTCAGAACGGAAAGTGCAAGGGTATCTTCAAGAAGAAATGAAGAGCCATTTTGTTTTAGCTTTGCACTGTAAAGATCATAATCATTGGGATCATCATTCTGTGCTTTAACGGTAAAATATAATCTTCCATCCGCAGCACAATAATTCGCCGCACCAACATCCTGGAATAATTCTACTCCAGCAATCTCGACTAAAGGATCGAAATGAAGATCGGGAAGAAGTTTTGATGTAAATATCCTTTGCCTTTTTTCACCATCTCCGCTCTTACGCTCCGTGCTCAAAAGTGTATGGTCGCCTCCTTCATACTGGGAAAAAGCAATGGCGTTATCGTTGTAATCGGAATTTATCGGGTTTGGCAGAAGATCGATATGATATTTTAAATATCCAGGCTGCAGATGTGCAGTGTCAATTCCGACAGCAGTTGATATACCAGGCCGGCATTCAGGCGGTGGCGGCACAATGCAGTCTTTATGCGTTAAATCAGGCGGAGGAGCGCAGGAGAAAACCATCATCGCAAAGAGCGGCGATAGAATAAGAAGTAATGTAAACTTATTCAGACTACAATCCATGAGGAGTTTTTTCTCTCCTTCTTCCAGTTCAGAACGAGAGTTAAGACTTATGCGATTTTTTTTGTTACTAATGAAAAGATATCTTTTGTTCCGACAGGTTCCTGTGTCCAGAACGGCTCACCGAACTCCGCGCCGATGATCATACCGTAATGACGCGCCCTTGCTCCGATCCATTCGTAAAATCCTTTTTGTGTCAGGAAAGTATCGCGTTCTTTACTTTCTAACTTTCTTCCGGATTCACTGAGCCCGAATTGTGAATTATACGCCCCCATTGCCTTCATTCGTTCTTCGAAAACATCAGATATATCGATAATCACTTTTGGCTCGAATGTATAGGTCTGCATAAAATGCATGACAAGCAGCGGTCGATGTGGCTCCTGCGGCTTGCCGTCGTCATCCTTCGTTTCGATCTTCGTCAAACCTGCATAAAACGCGGCCTGATGAGCTAACTCCGATGCGGCTTCGTGATCAGGATGGCGTTCGAATTTATGCGGAGCGAGCATAACGATCGGACGCAGGCTGCGAATCGCTTTCACGACCATTAGCATATTATCTCTCGTCACTGCAATATTGCTATCCGGCAAACCGAGATTCATACGAGCATCAAGCTGTAAAATCTTTGATGCAGCTTCGGTTTCTTTGGCGCGTAGTTCAGGAGTGCCTCGTGTCGAAAGCTCACCTAACGTCAGATCGAGAATGCCGGTCCGCCTGCCTGCACGCTTTGCCATAAGCATCGTCCCTGCACAGGAAAGCTCCACATCATCGGGATGAGCCGCTATACCTAAGATATCCACTGTCGTCATTTGTTTCATCAATTCATCCTTTCGACTTTTTGTTTATTTTTCCAATAATAATAAAAGGGCAGGCCGGCAATCACAAGCGCAAGTCCTGTCAAACTTGAGATGATCGGCTGTGTGCCTTCGCTATATCCGTTAATATCTTTGATGAGTGTCACCACAACGTAACAAGTTGCAAAGAGTACGAAGATACCAGGAATAACCGGATAGCCCGGCACTTTGAAAGGACGCTCCCGATCAGGCTGGCGTTTGCGCAGAATAAAAACTCCGAGCGCCATCAAAACATATAAGAGCCAATTCACAAAAACATACATATCTAATATCAATCCGAACGAACCGGAGAAAAGCAGAGTCAATGCCCACAAGCCTTGCAAGACAAGAGCAATATGTGGTGTCTTAAATTTTGGATGCACCGTCCCTGCACTGGGAGTAAAAACCTTATCGCGAGCCATCGCAAAATAGACTCTTGCATTGGTGAGGATCGTAGAGTTTGTCGTATCAAACGTGGAAAGCATGATCAATCCTGCAACAAGTGCTCCGCCAACACCTCCAATAACTGCTGTGACCATCTCGGAAGCAAGCCTGTCGTCAGGCACTGATGCAAGTTTGCCGATGGGCAAAATATAAAGATATGCGAGATTGATAATAATATAGAGAGCTATAAATATTATTGTTCCTAAGATAATGGCACGCGGAAGAGTTTTTATCGGTTCTTTAACCTCACCACCAATATAAGCAACATTTCCCCATCCATCATACGCCCAAAAAGCTCCGGTGATCGCCGTGCCAATTGCACCGATCAGTGTCCATCCTGAAAGAGATGCACCTGTAGTTGTTACTCCGCTCCAATTTGCAATTGATCCGATATGTGACCCGGCAATAAATGCAACTCCGGTGACAAGAAGTAAAGCAATTACTTTTGCCGTTGTAGAAATACTCTGAAGAAAAGCGCCGAGTTTTATGCCTCGAATATTTATGGCAGTGAGAAAAATAATGATAATTCCCGCAACGACTTTTCCTCCCATATTTGCAAAAGGAAAAATATCTCCGAGCATTGGGAGATGCCATGGGATCTTTTCCCAGGTTTCACTTAGGTGTGGAAGCGTCACGAATTCCCCGAAATATTTTGCGAAGATAATGGCAATCGCTGCGATTGCTCCTGAACCTGCGATCATAAAATTTGCCCATCCATACAGGAAGCCAAGTTTTTCGCCGTAGATCTCACGGAAATACTCATAGAGTCNNGCTCCCATAAGTGTGATAACTCCAGTGACTACCCAAACCAGTAGCAGTAACGGCGCACTTCCAAGTCCTTGCGCCATACTGACAGGAACGACAAAAATTCCGGAACCGACAACTGAACCGATGACTATGGCAGTCGTCGGATAAAGTGTTAACGCTCGTTTTAAGTGCGAGTGAGATTCCATGAATAATGATTATTAAATGCGGGACTGACTCCGCCCGAACTGACTAAAGTCCGTTCCGCTATTTTATCGTATTTCAAAGTTTACTTTTTCAACCGTCCATCTTGGGCGTACATCGAGCATATCCGGATAGTCCCCGCTTGGCGCACCAAAGCGATAAGGAATTACCGATCCGGCATCGTACTTGCCTCCGGGAGTAGTGCTTACCCATCCTCGAACTCGATATTTACCTCGCGGCACTCGGTCGAAGATATAGGAGTGCTTGCCCAAAGGCAAAGTTACGGAGCGAAACGTAACATCCTCAGAAGTCAGTAACTGAATNNCACCACTGATCGTGCCGAACTCACGTTCATCTCCTGTAAAAAATCTGAACTGATACAGTGAGTCTTTTACTTTGGAAACATACGAAGGCAGCGGCGACTTCACAAGTTTTCCATCAAGCGTTAGTCTATAAAACGAATTCGGCAGAAGAATTTCCCGAACGCGCACGTGAAGCTTTGTTGCATCGATCCATTTAAAAATAAAAGCCTTCTCAATCTTCGAAGAATCGACTAAATGTAATCCCTGTTCAACAGCAGCCGTATCGACAGCATCGGTAAAGTGAATCAGCATATCGAATGCCTGAAGAATGTCTCTGCTGCTATCGGAGAATTCAAACGTCGTAAATCTCGGCGGCGGGAAAGTATCACGAATTGTTGAAGCGGAAAAATGCACTACGAAGGATGAGTCGCTTATTTGATTTCCTGCCAGATCATGCGCAAGATTTTTTACGGCATCAAGCAAATACCTGTGATCGACTTGTAAATGTTTCAATATCAACAATGTCACAACACCAGGTTTTTTTTCAATATTATCGCGATACACTCCCAGCACCGGAATGTTCTCTTCTAAACTATCTTTCAAAATAAAAACTTCCGGTATAATTGAAGCACTATCCATTGCTTCGCTGAAACGAGCATGAATATGATATGCATCGATAATCTCGGCATCTTCAAGTTTTGGTTTTACCGAATCAGATTTTGGCGCCATGCGGATATGAATATCCGTCTTTTCAGGAGTATCGAGCACGATATCCTTATTTGCAACACCGAAGGCATCGATTCCCGGATCGAAAACATTATTGCGGAATTCGTCAATGAGTGCAAAAATTCTGTACGAATGCCCAACCTTCATCGCTTTGAATTCAAATGCACCTTTATTGCTTGGTTGAGTTTTGAAATCTGGACGAGTCTTATTAAAATTCAGCGTATCAAGTGAATGCTCGGTTATATCATAGGCAAAGATCGAAACATTGCTCAGATCAGTCGATGCTCCGGGATTAAGCGGCGGAAGCATCGTGCCGGTAATATGCCCGGTATCAATAATGCTTCCGGTCGAAAAAACTATTTGGATCGGTTCCAGAAGCGGTGCATTCCTGCGCGTTTTCAGATCTTTAGTCAGACTTACAACATAAGTTGTATTCTCTCGCAATTGCTCAGGGAGAATAACAATTACTTCATCATACCCCGACCACTTATATTTTAAATTACCGGTCAGGTACGGCGTGATTGAAAGTGCTGAAGTGAAGCTATTGCGATCAATATTTTTTTTGAAAAAGAAATGAAGCTTTGTATCTCTCTGCACATTGAGTTGCCTTTGATGCGGCATGATCGTATCGAGAGCCGGTGGAGTCTTATCTTCGGGACCTCCAGGCGGCGGCTGTATGGAAGCACAGCCGATAAAGCCAAGAAAAAAAGTGAGGAGAAGATATCGGCTCATCTATACGAGAGCAGTTTGAAAATATTTAACTGTTCTTTTCAGCCCCTCTTGCAAACTCACTTCCGGTTTCCAATCAAGCGCCTTTTCTGCCCTGGCATAAGAACAAACGCTTCGTTTCTGCTCACCTTTTCGGGCTTCTGAGTATGAAGGTTTTGCTTTACCGTTCGTAAGAATTTTCGAGAGCATAGAAAAAAGTTGATTTACATCTGTTTCTATACTTGTTGAAATATTGAATGTTTCGGAACCGGCTGTCTTTTCTAACGCCAACAGATGAGCGCGGACGACATCTCCTACATACACATAGTCTCTTGTCTGCCTCCCATCGCCGAAAATGATGCACTGTCTATTTTCTAATAATGCATTCGAGAAGATCGAAACTACGCCTGCTTCTCCACGGGGATCCTGGCGCGGCCCATACACATTTGCATACCGGAATATTGTATATTCTAAATCATGTACTGTCTTGTAATAATTTAGATAGAGTTCGATCGAGCGTTTGGCAACACCATACGGTGATTCAGGCCGCGTAGGATGATTTTCATCTGCGGGAAAATAATCCTGCTCACCATAGATCGCGCCCCCTGTTGAAGAGAAGATGAATCGTTTTACTGAATGTTCGTGGGATGCTTCTAAAAGATTAAGAGAGCCGAGAATATTTACTTCTGCATCGAAGATGGGATCGGCAACGCTCCTGCGAACATCCATCTGCGCAGCATGATGATTGACAATATCGAAATATTGTTCTTTAAAAAGCCTGTTTATGAGTACTCTATCGCAAATATCTCCCTTCACGAAATGCGCCTTCGGGTTGAGATTTTCGATTTTGCCTGACGATAAATTATCGAGCACAACAACTGAATGACCGTTAGCGATAAGCGCATCTGCAATATGTGAGGCAATAAATCCAGCTCCCCCGGTGACGAGAATTTTCAAGTTGAAAAATTGATTTTTATGCTATTTGATCAATACAACACTATTCTTTACAAAAACTTCCCTCGTTATCGATGTCATTATGAACTTCACCTATATTTTTTCCTTTCATCGATTGCTGTATTCGCAAGGTCAGACTCCGCTCAGAATGGTATCTAGGGAATCACATCCTAATCGATCCCCTTACATTTTCGGAAGTAAAAGGTCCCGGTGCGGCGATCAAAGCCCGGGCATTAGGTATCTGCTCCCAAACATTCCAAAGTAAAACGCCACGGACTCTACCACCATCAAGATAGTAGACAATGCCTTCTTTGTTCTCTTCTTTCCAGTCTTCGACGATCTCATGCCGTGAATCCATTTCGCCGATCGCCTCATATCCGAGATCAAAAAGATCGGAATAAAAATTGGGAAGGTACTCATATTTTACTTCTTCACCTGCTATATTTTTTCCGGCGCATTCTCCCATCGCATTTGCATTATCTTCATGCTCGATGCGGATCCTTTTATCAAGATGAGGACTATAAAAATTGGCGACATCACCGGCTGCGAAAATATTCGGATCGCTTGTAGTGCAATACTCATCGACGATAATGCCATTTTCGACTTTCAACCCGATAGATTCAGCAAGCTTAGTGTTAGCTGATATGCCGATGCCGGCGATGATCACATCAAAGCTGAGTTCTTTGCCGCTCTTGGTTTTTACAGAATACTTTCCTTCGGAGCCGGTAATATCTTCGACACCATCGTTGGAGAGAATCGTGACACCCTTTTCTTTGTAATAATCGGTGATAAAATTACTGAGACCCTTCGGATAGTTTCGTTCGCCGATGCTCCCTTCGGGAAAGATCATTGTCACCTTCTTCGAGTTCATTGAAAGGGCAGCAGCAATTTCGGAGCCAATGAATCCCCCTCCGATCACCAGAAAATTATTTTTTGTCTCAGTCAACGAACGAAGTCGTCGATAATCTTCGAGGGTACGGTAATAGATAATTCCTTCGGCTTTAAAAGGAAGAGTTNNCCTCCCGTTGCAAGAAGAAGTTTATCGTAGGAAAGCTTTTCGCTGCCACCCATAGTAATGCTTTTCGCATTCGCATCGATAGCACTGACGGTTGCACCAAGATAGAAATGAAGATCCGTTTCCGGAGTCTTGCGCCGGATGCTATCGAACGGATCACCTTTCCATAATTTTTTGGAGAGAGGCGGCCTGTCATAAGGCTTATCTTTTTCCGAGCCGATCAGTGCAATCGAACCTTTGGGGTCGATACTCCTGATTCCTTTGACTGCAGCATCGCCTGTCATTCCTGCACCAATGATAATATAATTGTAATGTGTCATCGTTATAGCTGAAATAAGTATGAATACTCGTGGAATAAGGAAAATTGAGAACAAAAGATTGTGAAAAAAAAAGCAGTCAAAATATGACCGCTTCTTCAATAAAATACAAAGGGTAATTATCTCCACCTTCCGGGCGAATAAATATACTCACCATGGCGACGTCTGTATCGTGGGGCGACCCATATTGCACCACGGCGTGGCGGATGATCCCATCTGCCGGGACGCCATACATAAACTCTTCCGCCCGGATCATATTCATGAAACCCCGGAATCCAAACTGCGTCGCGATCGGGTCGCTCAATGATCACTTCATGTCTCGGAGGCGGGGGTCCGATCCGGATATGAATATCGCCGCCAATTTGAGCGTAGGTTAATGACGCAGGCATTGCAATTCCCAGAACGAAACTCAATGCCATGATCTTCAAAAGCATTTTCATAAATCAATCTTCCTTTCTTTTTGAGTAATTACAAAATGATGTCTAAATAATTAATTTTCTTGTTAGAAGCAATTCACGTGCCAAAATTTAACATGATGAATGATATTTTTTATCATTCATCCTATCAATAATTAAATGGTATTACTTGATTCGACCTTCGTTATGGCGGTAATTTTGGCTTCTGCCGCGATTTCCATTCCCTCCATTGCCGCGGCGATCCCTGTTGTCACCGCGTCTTACGTAGCGTTCATGTCCCCATCCTTCGCGGAAGCCCTCCGGACGATTCCATCTCCCCGGAATCCATGCATATCTGTAACCAACATGGTTATAATATCCGGGATACCATACTGCTTCAGGATATGGGCGCTCGACGATCACTTCATGGCGGGGCGGCGGCATACCGAATCGTAAATCTACACCCCAACTTATTTGCGCGAATGAAGGCGCTGAAAGCATGAGCGGTAAACAAATGGCAGTAATTTTTAAAAGCGTTTTCATAACTATTTCCTTTTGATTTTTCGGTTGAAAGAAGATCCATCAATCTGGATCCCTGTATATTCAGACGTAAATAACGCGGAGATGTTTAAGAAAATCAATGAATTATAGCTAACAATTGTGTGAATTGATGTTCACTGAGAATTCGATTATCATTCAGAGGCAGGACGATTTTTGGGGAAATTCCGTTCTTTCGATTTTGCTTCCTTCGTACCTTTTTTCAATTCATGATCAAGCGTCACGCGATCATCGAAAACAAAGCATTCGCCATCGAAAAGACTTTCTTCTTTTGGAATTGTCTCAAGATACTTCAATATACCACCCTGAAGATGATAGACTTCCTGAAATCCTTTATCAAGCAGATAACTCGATGCCTTCTCACATCGAATGCCGCCGGTGCAAAACATTGCGATCTTTTTATTTTTTTCAGGATCCAGATTTTTTTCGACAAATTTCGGGAATTCACGAAAGGCTTTTGTATGAGGATCAATGGCTCCTTTGAAGGAGCCAAGTTCCACTTCGTAATTATTGCGCGTATCGACAATGATGACATCAGGATTGGAGATCAGAGAATTCCATTCTTCCGGAGAAACATACGTTCCGACTTTTCTGAGGGGATCGATTTGCGGAACACCAAGTCCGACAATTTCGCGCTTAAGCCGTACTTTCATTTTTTCGAATGGCAAGCCTTCATAGTATGATTCTTTCCACTCGAGATCAGCAAATCGGGGATCTGAATGAAGGTGGGCAATCACTGCATCGATACCTTCACGGCTTCCGGCAATCGTGCCGTTGATCCCTTCTGTAGCAAGGAGAATCGTCCCCATTACACCATGCTGTTGGCAGAAAGAGCGAAGCGGAATTCTCATCTCATGGCAATCAGGCAAAAAGACGAACTTATAAAAAGCGATGACGACGGTTTGCATAGTGAAGATAAAACTTTCTCTTTCTTTGTTAAAAGCTCTCAACAACCATTTCGGAGAAAAATACTCCGCATGACCGATTATGATAACGTTATTAGAACTCGTTGTTCGTCCTGCTCTTATTGAAGATCCTTCGGCGCAAAAACACATTGCGGCCGAAATGCTTGGCATTTTGTCTGAAAGGATCACTTCTTTTCGCATTAAAAAGCGCTCCATCGATGCGCGCTCAAAAGAAGCAAAATTCAGATTGCAGGCGGAAATATATTATGATGAACCTGCACCTATTGAAGAACCTATTATTCCTCAATACAAATCTCTACTTCCCAGTGCAAGAAGAATCATTATTATCGGTGCAGGTCCAGCAGGGATGTTTGCAGCATTGAGGCTTATCGAACTCGGAGTTAAGCCTATCACCCTCGAACGCGGCAAAGATGTTCGCGCAAGACGTTACGATCTTGCCGCAATTCAAAAGCGTGGGATTGTCAATCCCGATAGCAATTATTGTTTCGGAGAAGGCGGCGCCGGAACATATTCCGACGGCAAGCTTTATACACGCGCGACAAAACGTGGCGATGTTTCCAACATTCTGAAAATCCTTGTAGCACATGGAGCAAGTCCCGATATTCTGATCGATGCCCATCCGCATATTGGCTCGAATCTTCTGCCGAAAGTAGTTGCCGCAATGCGCGAAAGTATTATTACTTCCGGCGGAGAAATTCAGTTTGAAACTGCAGCTCAGGATTTTATTATTAGAGAAAATAAAATTCTCGGAGTCATTACGCGATCCGGCGATGAAGTCATGGGAGATGCAGTCATCCTTGCAACGGGACATTCTGCACGGGATATTTTTCATCTTCTTGATAAGAAAAAAATTCTGATCGAAGCTAAACCATTTGCCATGGGCGTCCGCGTTGAGCATCCGCAGGATTTTATCGATAAAGTGCAGTATCATTCGTCGCAGCGCGATCCGAATTTGCCTGCAGCAAGTTATAAACTTGCCGCTCAATCCGAGGGACGAGGAGTTTTTTCATTCTGCATGTGCCCCGGCGGTTTTATTGTTTACGCCGCAACCGCTCCGGGTGAAATTGTTCTCAACGGTATGAGCCTTTCGCGGCGGGATTCACGGTTCGCAAATTCAGGAGTTGTCGTCGCTATTGAAGAGGAAGACTTATTGCCATTTAAACGTCACGGCGCACTTGCAGGAATGATCTATCAATCGGAAGTTGAACAAACTGCGTTCTCTGTCGGAGGAAGCACTCAGCAGGCGCCAGCACAACGCATTACGGATTTTCTCGAAGGAAAACTTTCTTCATCGCTTCCGGAGACGAGTTACAAACCTGGAATGACGTCAGCACTTTTAGGTGAAGTTTTACCGAATGCACTTGCAAAAAGGCTGCGTGAAGGAATAAAACAATTCGGCAAAGCAATGAAAGGATATATCCGCGAAGAAGCCGTCATGCTCGGAGTCGAAACGCGGACAAGCTCACCCGTTCGCATTCCGCGCAATACCGAAAGCTTACAGCATGTTCAAATCGAACGACTCTATCCCTGCGGTGAAGGAGCCGGATATGCCGGAGGCATCTTAAGCGCCGCGATGGACGGGATCAGAGTAGCACAAGCCGCAGCAAGTGATTAAATGACATCGTGCTTCTCACTTTTGCACTATGATCTTCAGCGACTGTGTTTCTGAACTTCCTTTCAATCGCACAAAATAGATTCCGTTTGGCAATACGTTCGAATTCAACTGAAATGACTGTTCACCGCGCTCCATTTCGCGATTAAGTATTCGCCGAATTTCTGTTCCTTTTTCATCTATTAATGATAGTATGATATGGTCACTTTCCGAGAGCGAGAAATGAATATCAGTTGTAGGATGAATTTGATCGAGAAATGTTCGGTCAGCAGTTAGTCCTAAATTTGTTCGCGAAGAATTATTTTCAACGCCGGATGGTAACGTCAGCTTATATATTTTTCCATTAGAATATCCCATGGCATAAATTTCCCCAGATTGATCTTCTGCAAAGCAAGAGATACTAAGATTCGCACCTGTTCCATTAATAACTACCTGGTTCGTTGCGGGCGAAGTACTATCATAGGTAAGGGCCCATACGTATCCCGTTACGTAATCACCGTAAATATATTTCCGTGAAAGCGAAGGAATGGCAGTTCCGTGATAGATAAATCCTCCGGTGATAGCAACGGAATTACCGTTATGAGGATATTCCCAGATCGGAGGTATCATCCCGGCTGAATCGCAATCAAACAACCCAGACGGATAGCAATGATAACCTTCCATTATATTCCATCCGTAATTGCCGCCATTGGTAATAATATCTATTTCTTCATAAGCATCCTGACCTACATCCCCTGCCCATAATTTCCCGGTAACCTTATCAAATGAAAATTTCCAGGTATTTCTCATTCCATAAGAATAAATTTCTTTTTTGAACCCTTGCGTATCATTTGCAAAAGGATTATCGGGAGGAATAGCATAATGATTGCCATCTGCTTCATGGTCAACGTCGAGACGCAATATTTTCCCGAAAAATACCGATCTGTTTTGTCCATGTTTGAACGGATCCCCTCCTCCGCCTCCATCGCCAAATGAAGCATAAAGGTATCCATCCGGGCCGAACCGCAAACATCCTCCTTTATGATTGCATAAACCGTCCTGCTCAAAGGATAAAATTATATGCGCTGAAGATGGAATGATCGAATCCGGATTTGCCGTGCTCACTTGATAGCGCACAATCTGCGAATACCATGTCGGATCGGAGCCTGTATCATAGCTCAGATAGACAAAATGATTGTTAGCGTAATCCGGATGGAAGGCGCAGCCGAGTAAACCTGTTTCACAGCCATTCTGCGCAACGACAGTTCCACCATCGAAGAAAAGACGTCGGGTCGAAACAGATGACATGTTATCGAAAATCCACAATCTTCCTCGCTGTTCAAGAACGATCATCCTGCCGGACCCATCCGGCACTGTTTGTAACTCCGTAGGGTTGGAAAATATAGAGAGACCAGGGAAAGCAGACTGCAGTTCAAATTGCGCAGAAGCAGTGCGGACAAAGAGAGCAATGCAGAAAAAAAATAATATTAATTTCATAGCTTTGGACAAAAATAGAAGTATGGCACGAATCAGTTTAACATTTTTGAGTGTAATAAGTTTTGTAAATAAGAGCAATAATTTTCAACATGTGTTGTTACAATATCTGCGCAGAAGCTTTGTTTCACTGACATTGTTTTGTGTGGTTAGGTTAAGTACCCTCTCGTCACCGAAGTGAAGGAGGGTATTTTATCCCGAATTGGGAAACTATCTATTTGTTTTGGTGGGGATATCCAACAGTTATGAAATTCATATTTTTTATTCTCTTCAGCGCATCGTTTTTTAGTTATAGCGAAATGAAAGCACAGATCCCTCAGGGTGCGAGCTTTTGGCTGAGAGCGGATTCCGGAGTTGTGAAATCAGTGAATCAAATCGTTACCGAGTGGAAAGATCAAAGCGGCACATCTAAATCTGCCTTTCAAACATTTCCGGTTGCACAACCAACGCTCATTCCAAACTCCATTAATAATTTTCCGGCTATTCATTTTGACGGCAGATACGACTATTTTGATTGTCCACCCATTTTCCCGATATTTAAGGATTATACTGTTACTATCGTGACCCGAATAAATGATTTTTCGAAGCTAAATAATTTAGTATCGGGCAATAGCCATGCAATTTATTTAGGCGGCACTACTTTTCCCTATGTTCTCAATGATACAGCGCAACCCTGGCAGCAGGTTGTTTCACATATTCCTCTTTCTGTCACACAACCAACACTCATAACAGTAACATATCGACAAAATACTCAAAGAGCAACGATTTATATAAACGGAACTTTGGCTGATTCAGGATATGTCGGGACAAATAAAGATTCGTCGTTATATCTCGGAGCATTTCAGGAAGGACAAAGTGTTCTTTCCGGCGATCTTGCCGAGATTATATTGTATTCAAGAACTCTTTCCGAATCCGATCGCAAACAGCTGGAAGATTATCTCTTTACGAAATATGCTATCCCTCCAACTCCTGCCCCTGATAGTATATACACTGCCGTACCGAAGCATCTTCAGTTTTATCCGCGCGATAACGATGACTCAGCAACCGTTGCGATTTCCGGAAATTTTCCTGATCCCGGCTATGATTCGATCTATTTAAAATCTTTTAAGAATGGCATATTTACAGGCCGGGTTTCACAGCCTCTCATTTATCAAGAGGGAAAAGCTCCATTTTCTTTTACGCCGAGAATACATGCGGAGTTATCTGAATACTCATTTCTCCTGGGAATAAAATCTGCATCTATCGATAAACAGATCGGTTTTCGGGATAGCATCGTCTGCGGAGATGTAATTCTTATCAGCGGGCAGTCGAATTCCATTAATAATAATTTAGAATATACGAATGAATTCTTCCGCACATTCGGTAGTAACCAAGCAAGCAGTTTAGCGGATACTGCCTGGGAGGTTTCAAGCACTGCCGTTACTTTTGGTCCAGGGCCTATCTCCGGATCATGGGGCATCCGTCTTCAGGAAGATATGATGAATACCTACCAAGTTCCTACTTGCGTCATCAACGGAGGAGTTGGAGGAACAGCAATCGCGCTTCATTTGCCGGATCCGTTGAATCGAATGAATATTGGTACGTTTTATGGCAATATGCTTTACAGAGCGACGATATCGGGGCTTGCCGCGAAAGCAAAAATGATCCTATGGTATCAAGGCGAATCCGATGTTATTTCCGGTTATGCAAGCAGTTTCAAACAACTCTACAATGCCTGGAAGCAAGACTATCCTAATGTGCAAAAAATTTATGTTATGCAGGTCCGACCCGGATGTACGTTGGGATTCGGCGCTGATGTTCGCGATCTTCTGAGAACGTTGCAGGATTCATTTCCGAATGTCGAATCTGTTTCGACAATGGGGCTTCCCGGGCACGATGGTTGCCATTTCGATTCGACAGGCTATAAACAACTTGGCGACCAGCTTTTCCGGCTTCTTGCGCGGGATTTTTATGGTTCATCGGATGTTGCACAAATTTCTTCACCAAATATTATCCAAGCATACTATACGAATTCAGCACATTCGCAAATTGGACTTACATTCACTCCTTCAGAAACGCGATTTGTCATTCCTAGCGACACGACCGTAGGCGGAATACCTGCAAGCATCAAAGATTATTTTTATCTGAACGATTCCGGCGAAGTCGTGAAATCGATCAGTACTGTAAGAAACAGGATATTTATTGAGCTGATACAGTCATCATCTGCAAGGCTTATTAATTATCTTCCCGATAAATATTACAATCATACTTCCGCTATATATGAAGGGCCGTGGCTTGAAAATACTCGCGGAGTCGGAGCTTTTTCATTCTATCACGTTCCGATCGTCGATTCGGCACAGGCAGGTGTATCGGTAAATAACGACGTAAGCCCTTTATCTTTACAAGCCTATCCTAATCCTTCGGATGGAAAATTCAAAGTACGATATGAACTTACTCAAACTCAGGATGTGACGATCACAATCTCCGATTTGTTGGGGAGAATCGTTGCCACATTTGCAAAAGGTCGTCTTAGCATGGGAGCACATGAGGATATTTTGGATTGCAGAACATTGTTATTATCAAACGGTAGATATATTTGTACACTTCGAGCAAGAAATATTATCGTTACATCTCCATTATTAATCGAACGTTGAATTATTTAGCAAGAATAATTTTTTGAGTAAGAACATTTGATCCCGCAATCATGCGTAGGAGATATTCACCAGGGGAGAGTGCCGAAAGATCATAAGAACAGATATTTTTTCCAGAAAATGAATTCCGTTTTCCTAGTGGTATTATTATTTTTCCAAGAAGATCAATAATGTCGAACTCTACTTGCATTTGTTCTTCAAGAGTAAAATTGAGCGTCAAAATATGAGCTACAGGATTCGGAGAACTATGCAAGGTTATATTCAACGAGGTATAAGCTTTTACCTCCGAAGTTGTACTATCCTGAATATACTGAGTGATAGGGACATCATAGAATGATAATGCTCCGATGCCCCGTTTATTAACTATCCATGGACCTTCGTAAATATCCGTATCGTCGTTATTATATGTCATGTCAGGCAAATAAGTAATCCGTCTAGCAAGCGAAGGCGCCGAAAGTCCCAAAACGACAGAGTCCCCCTTTACGAAAACGGAACGGATATTTCCACTTATGCTATCGAGATAAAAATAATCCTTCAACTGCCGCAGCTTTCCCCCAACAAGCGTATCAGGGGTTAAAGCTAAACCTTGTTTTGCATTTGCAAATTTTAGAATTATGACATCCTCCGCACTATCTGCATACCAAGCTTGCAGGATGTTTGGCGGAGAGATATCAATCGTATCGGTGGATCCATAAAAATCTCGGGCGATTAAGCGAAAAATATTATCGCCTATATGCCAATATCCAAATGCATCGTAGTGACAACCATCGTGACCACTCACACCACATGTGGACATCACCTCAATGCGAGACAGTGAGTCCGGCATCGTACGCTGGAGTTCTCTCAATGCACTCCGTTCACCCGGAACACATCCGGGATGAATTTGAAAGAGATATATTTTTTTAAGGATC
>PLXB01000182.1 GCA_003151215.1 Ignavibacteriota bacterium | reverse complement strand
CTTCGATGTTTGCCGATAGGAAATCGGTGATCCTATATCCAGCAGAAATTTGTCCGGATATGCCAAAGAATTTTTGGCTGAGTATGGTATTGGATGCAGGGACGTCCTTAATACCAGAAGTGATCTGCGACATATTGTAACTCGGTCCAATTTGAATGCTGCTATAAACCCTTCCTTTTTCGATGATACCGCCAAACATCAAAGCGATCTGCTGGCCGGTTTCTTTCTTAATTCCTATATTAGTAAGACTGGAAGCGTCTTTACTATTATCATGAGTGCCATTAGCATTCATAACGTGCAGGGAGAGAATCTGCCAATCGTGCATTACACCCGTTGCAAACCCTTCTCCATACATTCGTATATGGCCTGAGTACGCAATACCCTGCACTTCCGCAAATGGACGAATAGGTGAGGTCTCACTTTCTTTCTCAACGAGAAGATCGGATAATTCCGATAGCTTAGAATTGATAAATGAAAAGGACAGATCGACTTTCGGAGTAGGTGTTAATTGTATCGGAGCAATATTCTCATTTGAAGAGGAAAGCGCGTCAGTCTGAACCGAGTCGCTCATTGTATTTCTATTAATAAATGATGCTGCAGTCTCAGCCTTCTCTAGTGTAATTGTATGGGTATTGGTACCCTTAATACTCCTTGCAAAATCATTTGAGAAGGGCGTATTCTGAGTATGGTCAGCAATCCGAATGTTAATTTCACCTTTAGTCTCACCTGCCGGAGAATTGATGCAACAAATTGAAGCGATAATAATTGAGAATGCACCCGTTTGAAGAATGAGACGTTGCAGTTTCTGCCAGAGCGTCATTTCTTCGATATGTTCAAGAATATAGTTTTTCACCGCATTCATTGAAAGCGGGGATCTCACCTCTCGAATCGAATGGAACATGTCGCCCATGCGATTATCTTGATTTTCGAGTTTTGAGTTCATGATATTTGAATTCTGATGGTATTTGGAATATCTCGTGTCTCAAGTTCAGGCGTTTGCCCCACTTTTTTTTGCAAATTCTCATCTATTAGGATTCGTTTTAGATTTTCACGCGCTCTTGTCAGCCTGGATTTTACTCCGGAAAGCGAACCGCCCTGAATTTCCTGTATTTCGTTCTGCGATAGGCCTGAAATTTCGAATAAGACAATTGTCTCGCGTTGTAATGCAGGTAATTTCGTTAACGCCGATAATAGCAGGTCCAGATCGTACGAAGATTCTCTCGTCATTTCGTATGATGAGTTCTCAGCCTCTTGAAGTGGTCTGAAGATCTTGGCTCGCCATCTTTTGCGTCGGTGAAGGCGAATTGTGATCGTACTCAAAAACTTACGGAATGCGGTGGTATCACGAAGAGAGGGAAAACTTTTGTACGCGGCAAGAAATGTTTCACTTGCAAGATCGCAGGCTTCATCATAAGAACCGGTCAAGGCAAACGAAAGCTGCCAAATCCTTTCCCTTTCTAACTCCAATAGATCCCAGAATATATCCTCGATTTTCATTATCTCTTCTCTATAATAGGTGACCTGGGAAAGGAAAAAGTCTCACATTAGGTTTTTAACGATCCATTTCTGCAGTAGAATGCCGGGAAAGAAGCATTCATACAACTAAGGGATACGTAGTTATTTATTGAGTGTAACAGTAGGAGTTTGTTGCATAAAATCGAGGGCATTCACTTGCCTTAGATCACGGTTGGATGGAAGTTGCAGAATATTTGTTAGCATGGCTCAATAAGCACGGACTGTAAATTATCCTTTTGGTTTTAGGTTAGTATGGTTTCTTCTTGTATTCTCTTAAATTGTCTATTACCCTCTCTGGTCATTTTTGAGAGCTTACAAGAAAAACGATTCATGCTGTTGGCTTCGAAGCATAAAATGGTTAAATGAATTTTAAATTCAGCAATGTCATAATTTACTTTGTCTTCTTCTCGCGATCTATCATTCAATCTATTCTTTCCGAGTATGATTTCCCAATAGTATCTTCGAAATGAATTTCAAGGGAGCGCATAATAGAGTTCTCATTCATATCTTTGCTCAGCCTCCGAACGAAAATTTTCAGTTCTTCTTTCTCTTTGACTGCATCAGCACTGAATTTGCAGTGCACATGTNNAATAGATGCCAACCGTCATTGTCTGCATCCCATTGCCCCGCATAGCTGCTGGTTTTCCCATTTCCGAGAACAAAATTGGGAATAGTCTTAAGGATGAGATCTTTAGTGGTGGGTAATGGCTTCATGGTGGTAAAAGTACGACTTGAATTCGTTCAGTATAAAAGTGTCACACGAAGATCAACATCACGTATATGAGTTTGCTTCCTTCCCAGGCATATGTACTTTTAGCTATTAGAAATCATCCTCGAATCAATGCTTATTGTACCTTATCCGGAATATACGAGGAGAAGTGCCGCTCCGGTCATCGAAAGATCTTTCAAAGAGAAGATGGGAAACATCAGTATCTGCATAGGATCAGAGACTATTCTAAATTGATGCGTCGCGAGGGTGACCGGAGTCAGAAATAATGGGTGCATATCAATCGCCGGGAAATTAATTCTTCACAACTGACAATTCTAATACGGGATGTATCTCGTAAAGCCCCACGACTCGGCTCTTTGTGTGCTTGCCGAATCTTAAGCCTCTACCGCCGTGATTATTGCACCTGTCCTCGGTTCTTTTTTTTGCATCGAGAAAAATATATCCTGTTACCCTGATTCGTACTGGTTCGTCTAGAATCTTTTGGTCGTTAACCATCACCCCGTGGTCATTATTTATAATACTCCAAAGTGCCTTGCGAGCGATACAATATTCATCCCCGGGAGGAACTTCGACGATAATATGATTAGTATTCCAATCCGACGAATCGGAAATCTCGGCGTGAATATCGTTATCTTCATCCGATTTAAATTTCGCTGCAAGGATGTACGATTCAATGGTTACTTTTTTTGTTTCGACATTCAGTATCGCAAAATCCTGCGGAATTCTATAGGGGACATCATTATCAAGCTTGCAAACAAGCGTATGCCACTTCGTTACTGATATTGGTTTACCTGAATTAATTACTTCATACGTATTGCCGTCGCTAAACGTGCGAAGTTTTACTGCTCTTCGTTCTTTGCCCCTGAATTTCAAAGAGCAATTATCAGCTTTCTTAACTGTTCGATTATAATTTATTGCCAATACCGGGCAGATGCAAAAGAGAGAACTTTGTAAAATGAACAGACATAGAAAGGGTATTGCGGATTTGTGCATTATTTATTTATAGCCTACGTGTAAAAGCATATTATTTGACTGCTATACTTATACTCAAAGGAAAGATGGAGTTTATCTGCAAGTCTGATTTTTCATGCAATGCAGCATCGTTTCGTTCATGGGTATCTACTACCCATGTTGCAAAAAAATACCCAATCAATCCACCAAGGACACAATCTGAAGTCCAATGCCAATCCTGATAAATCCGTGAGATAGGGGTGAGGGCTGCCGGAGCATAGGCAAGTATCTTCAGCCATAACGGATCGGCATTTCGTGAAAGGATAGTAGAAATTATCATCGCAACGGCAACATGTCCGGATGGATTGGCATGACGATCATCAAACGAAAAAGTGAAAGGATGGAATGTACCGTTGCCCTCATTGGTAAGCGGTCTCGATCTACCTTCGATAATTTTCATCAGATACACGATTGATCCGCCGTAGAGCGATGCCTGCCCGACCTCATAGCCTATCTTTCTGGCAANNTTACGGATTCGATAAAGGGACTACTGTAATAACTGGGATGATTTTGATTGATCGTATTCCTGATATTCCGAATTGGCTGATCGGCAAAGCTTGAAAGGTAAGAGGCTGCGCCGACGACTCCTAAATTTAACCAATCTGATCCTTCCCAATGTAGGGGTTGAGTAAAGAAATGACCAGTCTCAGTCCAGAACTGCGAGAAATCATATTTTTGTTGAGCAAATAAAAGAGATGGAAACAATACAAGAAAAAATATCGGCAGAAAGAATTTTTGTCGCATGGTTATGGGGATGGTTTAATTAACGTATTATGACACAGNNCTGTCCGAGTGTGTTTGGATTCAGTTACAGTAAAAAATGTATCTAGTTTTTGCAATAGTACAGTTCTTAAAATCATCGCAATCTTTTAAACTCTTTGGGTTAGGGGCAATGAAAATGTTACTTTGATTCGTTATCATTACATATTCTTAAAGTGCTGCTTTGCCATCTGGCTTAATGAATCGTCAGTAATATAAAAAATCAGAAATGCTAGTGCCACAATACATAGTCCGTACATAAAAATACTGTAACTAAGATTAAGGTAACGGTACTTTCTGCCTACGGATTTTGCATGGAAATAGGAATCACGGATAATACTTCCATAAAGATAATCTTTATCATTCATCATTTCCTTAATTCCCCAGTCATAATCAGCGTAAGACATTTTAAAGAAATTGCCAAAGAACAGAAGATTCGACGTCTTATCCTTGATTTCTTGATGAGTCGTAATACCGCTGGATATTTTAGGACGTGTCGCAAAGACTGCAAAAAAAATTGTTAGAATACTGACGCCGAGTAACATAAACATGGGTATCGCTATACTTTGTGGGAGGTTTTCAAGATTTCTAAATGCAAGCCCAACTACACCTGTAATTATGACGGCATTCGACCTGATCATCGTTTGAGCCTTATGATCAGCCATTGAGCTATCGGTCATCAGACTACGGGCAAGGATCTTGAACATTGTCTCCGTACCTCGTTCAGGAAGGGCATCTTTTTCTGCCGAGCGCGCAAGCTTTTGGCGCTCGATCTCACTCTTTGCAACCGCAGCCTCTTCTTTTGGCGTTAGAGTACGGCGCAGCTTTTTATAGAGAGACCGGATGTTTTCCGCGTGCTGCTTGCCAAACTCATTCTCAGCATAACGTGTAAAATATTTATACCCAGTGAGAAGGTCAAAATCTTTCTGGTCCCATTCTTGGTCACTATGGATTTCACCACTTGCCTTTTCCAATTCTACACGAAGGAGGGCGCTCTTTTCAAAAAATGACTTTTTCCCAAGATAACTGAGATTAGCATCGCATACAATCTCTTCAAGCAGACCTTTCGGATGATCAGAGCTATTCATTGCACGGATGCATCCGGCAATGGAGGCAGTATTCTTTTCGGGATACTCCACTTGCTTAAGAAATCCTGTTACGATTCCAATGCTTTCCGCTTCAGCATTTCCGTAATTCTTCGTGTATCCTGTTGCGTGAAACAAGCAGGCCAGCATTGCTATTTCCATTGCATCGTCGTCAAGACTCGTTGCCTTCCCAATCTTGCGGGCTGTATCGACAACAGTTTCGGTGTGCGAGTACGTATGAAAAACAATATACTCCGGCAACTGCTCTTTAAAGAGTTGAAAGACGAAGTCAGATGCTTTCGTAACAATATCTGTCTGCTTTCCCATATATAGTATTTTCTGAAATGCTTACCAATCTGTAAAAGAATTTCCGTACCAATCAAAATGTAAACCCAGTCGAGAAATATGCGAGCAATGATTCTGTTGACTTTCCTACGGCGAGACTGATAGTATTTGCCCTTCCGAGCGGCGCCAGCCAGATGCCACCGCCAAATGAATTATGCCACAGATTCGATGTTTCGCCGGAAGCATATACTCTTCCCTCATCGCTGAAAATCGAGAGACCCCAGATGCCAGGCATCAGAATGGAAAAATATCCGATCCCGATCCGAAGTTCGGCGTTGCCGAGCAACGATGCATCTCCGGCAAACCGCTCCCTCACAAAGCCTCGAAGATCACGCAATCCTCCTAAAAACGCCGATTCGAAAAATGGATATGTCCCGAAAATCTTTTCTCCCCGAAGCCGAAGTCCGAGAGTGACTTCATGGAAGATATCGGCTGAAAGATATATCCGTGCATCGCCACCTATTTTAGTATAAGCATCTTTATTATTCATAATTGCCGGAGTCGAATGGACATTGAATGCCATATAGACTCCCTTAGTTGGCGCAGCGGGAATATCACGCGAATCATAATTTAGCCCATATCCTACTGTTGTGAAAATCAGGTTGCCAATGCCATAAGGATTATTCATCCGCAGAAAAGAACTATCGGTTGTGCTATTCGGGTCGGTCATGAAATAACGCACACTCGCATCACCCCATATATTTAATCCATTCAAAAGAAAACTATGATCGTACCTAGGAGCGATGGCAAATTGTATTTGGCGGACTTTATAAAAATAATTCGTGTAGAGTCCTTTATCGAATTTTGTCTCATTTCCTGTTCCGAAATAATTTAATACCTCAAGTCCTGAACCTCGGGCTAAAATCAAAAATGTCCCTGTTAAAATATTCGGGAATTCACCTAAGTAACTTGCACGGTACCTGCTCGCGCCTGTTGCATAACCGGCATGAAACGTCATTTTATTTTGATAAGGGGTATCTCCAAATCCATAATTATAGAGAGTTGCGCTGGCACCAATAAATATCCCATCATCTGTTGTATATCCAAACCACGGATACCCCCACCATGCATGACCTCTGTCCTCTATCGAAGGCTCCCAGCGAACGGATTCGGTATCAGATTCGGCATAAGATTTTGCGTTGATTTTTGTATCTCCGATACCAGCGAATTGCGTTTCACCTTCGGCATACAAAATTGTTTTGCCTTCCGTATCAGAACTATCCGAAAATTCTTTCTTCCCATCGCTGCCAATAATGCGAACTAAAATACTGGAGCCATTCCCACGAATGATAACCTGATCTTCGCCACCGAGAAGATACAATCTGATCTCTCCAGTATGATCTGCATCGAAAGTACGATGATAGATTGGGTCGCCTTTTTTATCACCCGTTGTCTTATCACGCCTGAAAATAGTAACTTCCGTATTGTTTTCATTCCTATTAATCTCAGCGTACTCCGACTTATTGCTTAAGTGAATATCGACGCATCGGGCAAGATTATTATAATATTCATTCGCAGCATCTTTCAATTTATCCCGACGCGATTTTATCACATGCTCGATATTTTTTCCCTCTTCGGCATGCATCGGTTCCGGCATTCCATCCACGGCATCGGAGATCACGGAATCAGTAATGCGCATCATTATAAAAGTTGTCAGCGAATCCCAAACCGATTGTTCAACTGAGGAAAGAAATCTTCGATCAAGATATCTCCCGCTCCATGTTAGATCGGCAAGCCAAGGATATGAGTCACTGCAATCTTCGATCTGCGGAACGTATTGCGCCACATAAAACGGAACGATGCCTTCATAGCGGCAGAACGCCTGATCGCGATCAGTGGGAATAGGAAGATAGGTCGATCGCTTCCCATCGGTATAGAGCTCCCATGTCCATTGTTGAACATGTCTATCCCAATCGCCGATCAGGACATCCATCAATCGCGCTTTTAAAAATGCTATTGCATCGACGCGGCTATTGTTGTCGTCTTCGAGTTTCTTAAAAAGTTTATCGGTTGTGATGGTTTTCTCAGCTCCTCCGAACCCTTCGTTGTCCTCTGTTGCTCCGCGCGGTTTTTCTTCTATCGTCCCAAGCATTCCTCCGAAATCTTTTTGATATTTGCCGAGCTTGGGATCATCGGGCATCAGATAAATCTTCGGCTGCGCATTGAGAATACCCACAGCATTCAGGAGCGGTGCCGTTATGATCGCCGAGCATGGATTGGATGTGGCGATCAGATCTTGCATGATTCCGGCAACGGTTGATTCCGGTAGAAGCGAATCCAGGACGCCTGCATCAATGACATTCGATTCATGCATCATGGTGATCAGCACTTTTTTCGGGTCTTTATCGATGGAGCGGAATTTATATTCTTTGCCGTCGGCGCCTGCAAAGTGAAGCGATTTTGTCTGCAAGCCGCCGCCGAGTTTCCCGGGAGTCAACCCTCCGGCATAATGCGTGAGATCAAGTACAGGAACCTGAATGGGAGTCAACCAAAGATCGCGCCATAAACTACCAAAAAAAAAGCGATGCACAACGCCGGCACGATATTCCGGACCAGGTGTCACCGTAGCGGTTCTTGCACTATCCTGTGCAAAAACACAGTGAACGTATGCAAGCGCGAGAAAAGTGAAAACAAAATATCGCCTCATAAATGTGGCAATTCTCTGATACGGTTAAAGTGATCTCATAATAAAGGCAGTAAATGGGATACTGCGTTATTTCAAAAGCGACATTTTCGTTTTGACGAAAAGTAGCGCTATCAACTGATATAATGTGCAGTAAAAAAAAACCGCTATCAAAACGAACATGTAAATAATCTGACTCACCTTCAATTAATCTACGAGTTCATATTCATTTTCGACTAATATTTGATTATCGACATGCTCGACACCAGGTGCATTCCAAGCCATACGTTCTGCAGTATCCTTTTCACGATGCGATTCCACTGTACCGTTTAGGGTAACTGTAGACCCTGAAACCGATACGTTGATATCTTCTTCGTAAATGTGCCCATTACGGCTGAGTGCTTTTTCAATCTGCTTCAGATTTATCTCGCGTGGGATTGCAGATTTGATGCTGATATTGTTCGAGATACCTTTTACACCATCAAGATACTGAATCATTTTCTCTGCAGTCTCTCTTTGGTAATGCCAATCAACATTGCCATCGAGAGTAACCCATCCACTTTCAACTGTTACTGAAATGTTGCCTTTTGGAATTTCTCTATTCCAATTATAAGCATTTAATACCGTGTCAGCTATTTCGCTATCACTCTTTCTTAGGGATTCATTAAAATCCACTTCAATCTTTTCAACGACGGCGTAGACTCCGGCGACACTTTTGGCTGCATTTTCAGCTCCAGCTTTTTTGAAATAACTGTCAACGGTTCCTGTTAATGTAATAATACCATCCTTTGCTGTCACGCCAATTTCAGCCGTGTCCAATGATGGCTCCCATGCAAGAGCATTCCGGACGTCGTTGAGTAATTCTAAGTTCGTTTTCATTTTAGTTTTATCTTAGTATTAAAAAAGGAACGCGAAAATACTAAGTACCCCGTTAAAAAAACGATGATAAATGGTAAAAAACTTTATTGACAAATGATAATAGACTTCTTGCGGACGTGGTTGAGGGTTCCTTTAGTGATGCCAAAGTAGAAGACCATCCCGCCGCTACACAACACTCCTAAGAACCGCTAATATAAATGCCTGGATGAGAACCTTGACGAATGTTAAACCTCAACTCTTCTATAATTATGTCTAAGCCGACTAAGGGTTTCTTTAGTAATACCAAGATAGGAGGCGATGATACGCTGCGGAAAGCGTTGTAAGAATTCGGGATGCGTCTGTACCAAATGTTCATAACGTTTCTCGGCTGTCAGGCTAATGGTGTCGTTCACCCTCTTGTACATTGCACCCACATGTGTCTCGATAATGTTGTCATGCATTTTGGCGACAGCCGGGATGCTGCGTAATGCATCAAAACTATTCGTTAAGATCAGCAGCACGTCCGTATCTTCCCAAGCATCGATATAAAAAGGCGAGGGAGTTTGCTTTGAAAAACTTTCCTTATCACCGACCCACCAATTCTCAAGTAAAAGTTGAACCATGTGCTCTGCTCCCTTTTCATCCACAGTATACTGGCGCATCGCCCCCTTTACAATGAACCCGCCGAGTTTGCATACCTCACCTTCTACCAGCAAATATTGCCCCTTCCTGAATGTTTTAGGCGTCAGTAAACTCTTTAGTAAACTCATGTCTCCGTCGGTGAGAGGAGTTGATGATTTACTTCTGATGTATGCAAAAAGCGCTTCGTACATTTGATAGTAGTCAGAGTTGGGGTCTTTTCTTGAACCTACAGTTGATCTTTATCAACACCAGTTTTTAACATTTATCATTGTTTTTTTGATTCCCATAGTAGTATTTTCGTAACCTTAATAGACTGAAGTTTGAAGGGTCTTCACTTAAAAAGAGTTTGAAAGAGATGTACCGTTCATAAACTAAAAAAACAATCCAAGGTTTCAGTATACAAACAGTATCAAACTATTGGCGATAGCTATTATGAAGAAGAAAGATAAACACGTGGTTGAATTCGTAGATGATTGTGAAGTTTTAGTAGGTGAAGAACAGTCCCTTTTGGAAGCTAGTCTCGGCGCTGGTATTTCGCACTTTCATGTCTGCGGGGGCAATGCCCAATGTTCTACATGTAGAGTTTTGGTTCTTGAAGGGGAAGAATACCTTACCCCGCCCAATGAAAAGGAAAAGTTGTTAAAGAGCAGAATGAATTTCCCACCCAACATCAGACTCGCCTGTCAGACCTATGTTAGGGGTGGGCCTATTAAGTTAAAGAGGATTATACGAGATGAATCAGACATTCAACTATATGTTGGTGAAAGGGCAGGTAGCAGAACACAAAAGTTAGGAAGAGAAATGGAAATGGTTGTATTCTTCCTCGATATCAGAAATTTTACTTCATTTGTTGAAACTCATCTTGCTTTTGATGTTATCCATATTATTCGCAAACTATTTGCTGTTTTTCACAACATTATTGTAAGCCATGGCGGTAGAATAATTGAGACCGCAGGCGATGGCATATATGCAGCTTTTGGTTTTGGATCGAAGAATGATAAAGCAAAGTATACGGCACAATCAGCTGTAGAAGCCGCTTATAAAATACTTACCGACCTGAACAATTTGAACGATACATACTTTCTTATACACTTTCGACAAAAAATGCGGGTAGGTATCGGCATTCACATGGGGAAAGTAATATGGGGATCTATTGGTCTTGGAAAAGCAAATCACACAGTGGTTATGGGATATCCTGTTAATATTGCATCCAGACTGCAAACTGCAACTAAGGAACTCGACAACGATTTGTTAATATCAGAGGAGATGTACAACATTTTAATCGACCCTCCCATAGCAGTATCAAAATCGATAACGTTAAAAGGTGTTTCCTCGCCGATTACAGTTTATCTTCTCGGTAGCTCATATAAGTAATCCTCCAAATGCCTTTGACCATGAGTATAGTAAGGCGGTTAAAGATCAACACACAGAATGTGTCCGACCGAAATCCCGCTTATGGCCAACCCACCTGTCTCAAGCAAGAGTTGTATACGTCGGTAATAGGAGTAGTTGATTTTCTACTGTTGTATGTAAAAAGCTGAGGGTTCATTTTGATATTAGTCAGAGATGGATTCTTAAGTGTACCTACCGTTGACAATTATCAACGCCCGTTTTTAACATATGTCATTGTTTTTTAGATTCTGCTTGTAGTATTTTCGTGTCCTCGTTTAACTGAAGTTAATAGGATGATAAATTAAAAAACAAAACANNCGGAAGTATGGCTAAAAGCAATGAGACAATGGAAAAAACTGTGAGAACGTTGCCGGACTATGCACCTATCCCTCGTTCGGCGATCGGCCCTGCCTTAAATGAGCAGGGTTACTATGTGGGACGTGTTGAGAAGAATCTTTATTGGGTAACTGACGGTACCTACCAGTCCGCGTTTCTGACCACTAAAGACGGCGTTGTGCTTCTCGACGCCCCGCCAACAATTGGTCACAATATTCAGCGTGCGGTTGATAAGATCGCTTCAGACAACGGTGTAAGTAACAAGATTACCCATCTTATTTACTCTCACCATCACGCCGACC
>PLXB01000410.1 GCA_003151215.1 Ignavibacteriota bacterium | reverse complement strand
CTACCAACTGAGCTATGCCGGCATAAAAATCAAATTCTCTTCCCCTTGGCAAGCGGAAGAGAATTTAGCGTGGTTACAATGAAATTCCTCCCTTTCTGGTTCCCAAAATCTCCATTTTGAGGTTCTGTCAAGGAATCTGCTAAAACTCATACTTCAAGCCGATGATCGGGATAATCGGCACGTCATAGTCTTCATTTATCGTCCCGATAAGATTTCCGGAGGAATCATAACTGAAACGAAAAAAGTGGTCAACAACATTTTTGATGTTTAAAGCATTAAGTACTGATGCATAAATCGTAAACGATGAGCCGTTCCAATTAAAATGAAATTCTGCATTCAGATCAAGCCGCACATACGGAGGGTTTCGTGCGCCGAATGCATGTGCCGAATCGAGAATTTCAGTCCCTGCTTCCAGAGATCTTTGCACATCAATCGGAGTATAGGTTCCCCCGCCTGCAATGGTAAATTTTTCGCTTAAAGTTAACAGAGAAGAACTGCTCAGAGGAATATCATATCCTGTGACAAGGTTTAAAATATACCTGTTGTCAAACGAACCAAAATGTGTGATACCATCCGACCCTGCAAATTCCTGCCGAACAANNATGCTGTTGCAGTAATATAATAACCTGATGAATAATGTTTCAAAAGCGTAAACTCTGCTCCGTATGTCTTCCCGGTTCCGGTGCTGACCAGATCTCCGTAATCTATGCGTTCTGCAAAGCCTTCATTCAAAAATGAATAACTATCCTTTACTAAGGCATGAACCGGCACATGGGAGTAATCCTTCTCGTATCCTTCAACTTTCAAAAGGATATCCGGCGATGGTTTAAATGTATACCCTGCAACATAATGTAAAGCTTGGGTAAATTCTAAGGGCTCCGGCTGACGGTGAACTCCGAAGGCGATGGCGAATGTATGCTCTTCGACAGGCGACCACGAAAAAGAGGCTCGCGGTTCGATAGAACTACCGGAATCATATGTGATGAACTGGCTGTATAATCCGGTGTTAAGGACACATGTGGGAATAATATGCCAATTCCAATTCACGTATGCCATATAGAAATTTGAATTCTGTGTAGAATTGAATCCAAGATCGCCGGGTTGATTGATCGTGAACGTGCCTTTTTGCGCCTCAATTCCTCCTTCAAAACTTTGAGAAATACTCGGAGTGTACGTTAATTCTTCTTTTGCAGTTGTATAAAAAATATCTACTTTTTCCGTGCCGCCTGCGATTGTTTCATCATATCTGTTATCAACATAATTAATTCGGAAATGACTAATAAGTCGTTCGGAAAAAATATGCTGCCAATCAAGACCTCCGGCTAAAATACCTGATCCTTGTCCAAGCTCCGAATTTGCAGAATATTGATCATTAATATATGCATTTCCCCAAAGCCCTGTTCCATTGACAAGGTCATGCTCTCCAAGTTTGAAATGCAATTTCATCATCGCATCGTCGAAATTAGGAAGATCGGTGTAATCAAGTATCTTCAGTTGCCGCAAAAAACTAAGAGTCGAGTGGCGATAGCTAACAAGAAAAGAACTACCGTCACTGAGTGGGACAGGGCCTTCTGCAAGAGCTTCCATCCCATTGAAACTGAGCTCTGCCGCTCCTTCTACTTTCTCGTTATTGCCGTCGCGAGTATGAAGATCGAAAACGGCAGACATTCTGGTACCATATTCCGCCGGAAAAGCTCCGGTAAGGAAATCACTGTTGCCAAGCATTTCTGTATTGATCGCACTGATCAGTCCCCCGGATGATCCGTTCTTTCCTAAATGATTCGGGTCCGGAATATCAATGCCATCGAGCCTCCAAAGAAGTTCTATCGGAGAACCACCCCGCACAACGATATAATTATTCGAAGTCCCCTTTCCGAAAACACCCGCAAAGTTCTCAGCCATGCGTGAAGGATCTTGAAAGGCGGCAGCATAACGATTGACATCCTGAATACTGAATGGAGTGACACTTACTGCCGCGACACGATTGATTGCTTCGAGAGCGTTGCTCCCATTAACCGTTATTGTATCGCCATGCACAACCGTCTCGCTCAGTTCAAAATTCAGTACAGTCTGGTGTGCCGAGCTGACAAGAATTTCCTGTGTCGCCGGAGAGTACCCATTCGCAGAAGCCTTGACAATATAATGTCCCACCGGTACATCTATGATCCTGTATTCACCTGTTACCGAACTGATAGCACCTCGTTTTGTATTTTGGATGGAGATGCGGGCATGAAAAATCGGTAAATGCGATCCGGCATTGACGACTATACCTCTGACCGTTTCTGACCGTGAGAATGCTGAATCAGGCTGTGAAAATCCGTTTACAGCGAGAATGGAAATTGAAATGATCGCAAAAAAAAATTTAAGGAAGAGGCGGGACATGATTTTTTTTGCAAATAAAATTCCGATTTTATGAAAAAAGATTGTATTTGATGATACAGCGGATAGCGCTGAATCCATCCCTCCAGCCGATCTTCTTTCCTTCTTCGTATCTTCTTCCGTTATAAGAAATGCCAACTTCGAAAATCCGTATGTTTTCTTTTTGTGCAAGCCGTGCTACCTTCGCCGTGATCTCAGGTTCAAATCCGAATCGTTGTTCTTCTAAGGTAATGCGGCGAAGAATTTCAATTCGAAACGCTTTGTAGCATGTCTCCATATCGGTAAGATTCAGATTACTGAACATATTCGAAAGCCACGTAAGAAATTTATTGCCGACAGAATGCCAGTAATAGAGAACGCGATGCGCCTCGCCTCCGACAAAACGCGAACCGAATACGACATCCGCTTTTCCATCGATGATCGGCTTCAATACTTTTATATATTCCTGCGGATCATACTCCAGGTCGGCATCTTGTACAATACTGATATCTCCTGTAACGGCCTGAAACCCGGTCTGCAAAGCTGCCCCTTTGCCGCGATTCACTTCATGATTGATGATCGTGATACTTGGATGATCTTTGAAAGCCTGAAGAGAGAGCAAGGTGTTATCAGATGAAGCATCGTTGACAACAATAATTTCCTTCTCCAGTCCAAGTTGTCGCAAATCAACCGCAAGGACGGTATTTAAAAGCTCTGCGACAGAACGCTCTTCATTATAAACCGGAATAATAATTGATAATAATTTCATAAAAATATACAATTCTACCATACCTTTTTTAATACAAAGATACCACCACTTGAATGCTCATTAAAAGTTAGTAGCTTTCATATTTTTTCTTTTCCGTTTTAAGAATAGTAAAGCTGCCAAACTCAGGAAAACAGCAATTGTGCTGGTACTGACTCCCGCAACAAAAATATCCGGTTCGAATCGGAAGATCACTTGTGACTTTCCGGTTCCCAGTACAACACCGCGCATACAATAATTCACGCGATAAATCGGAACCCGTATCCCATTCACATAACATTTCCATCCCGGATAATACGTATCCGTAAGGATGAAAATACCTTTCGAGGTTGTTTCCGCACTTATTATTAATTCTTCATTTCCTGAATGGTCGAATCGGATCGTGTTTTCCCCGTCCGAAGAAGCAGTCAGATTCGAGGGGGCATCTTCAGTGGTAAAAACCGCTTCAGAACCGTCAAAATCAGGATGAAGCATCTCAGTCGCAGCAATATCATCGGTTGCTACAACCTTGTATCGATATGCAAAATAAGCACGAGGTTTACATAAAATATTTTCGTAGATCGTTGCACTATCGGCAGAATATAAACGGTGCAAATTCGGAGTATTGACTTGCCGTCTTCCGGTAACGACATATTTAACATGAGCAAGTCCCATAAGTCTCAGATCCAACGAATCTGAATGGATATATTTCTTATAAAGAACTATCATTGCCCTGTTTGTACAGCTTTCATATCCATGGATGTCATTAATCTTATAGACGTTCGCACTGTTTTCCGGAAATATATAAGCGCCTGTTGAACCGTCACTCCATGGAGCATATCTACTCTCCGGCGAATTTTGATACATATATGATGCGACTGCATTTTTGGGGTAAATGGGAAATTCTTTTATATCGATAGAAGGCAGCCAGGCTCTGGTAAAAATAAAGAGTTCAATAAATGTAGCAAAGAGAACAATCAGTTGAATATTCCTTTTGGAAAGCTTTTCATTCAAATAATATATAAGTGCCAACAGACTGACTGCCGCAGTAATAATTGGCAGCCAAAGACCGAATGAGAAAAATGAATAATACTGTAGCGTCTTTTCAACTCTGCCCTGCATCCATGATGTATTACCAATACCTACGAAGGATTCTTGAATCCTACCTGATATAATCTTTGAAAATTTGGATAGAAGCGAATCGTAATTTATTGAAATATAAATTGCAACAGAGATCAGAGTTACCGCAAGCAAAGCGAAAAGAATTTTTGTCCACTTAAATAATCCTTCAAATGAAGTACGTGTTTTTTCGTTCTGTAAGAACGATTGAAAAGAGACCGCTCCGACAACGCAAAAAGAGAATGAGGCAACAATAAAAAAGCGATGATATACTATATGGAAAAGTGGCGTTGCGATCGGAATAAGAAATGCGAGTAATGAAAGAAGAATAAATGGGCGGATTGTTTTCTCTTTCCATAGTATATAGCAGCCCCATAGCGCGAAAAGAGTAGGAATAAAACAGATCGCTCCGTTAAAATTTACAATATCAGGCACCGCAAATTTTTTAAGATTAAATGTCTCTGCGTTACCGGTTAATCCGGGGAAAAAGAAGGAGACAAGGAAGAGAACAGAGGTGAGTCTCTGAGTAATTGAGTAATCACTATAGCTATTCGGAGAGTTCAAACTGCCGCCTCGGAAAAGTGTCTGAAACAATAGCTCAAGAGTAGGCAGCCACATAACTGCTGACAAAGCAAAGGCTGCTATGCCCAGACAGGCAACAATTCCGATCCGATGAAGGAGTCTGTATTCTGAATTTTTTGAAGGATAAAAAAAGGCAATAACCGTTACGACAAATACAGCAAAAAAAGAAGTCTGAAAATTCCCACCTAAAAAAGCAAAAGCAAGAGNNAAAATAAAAATACCGAAGAATCATTAATATAACAACCGGCATCCAACAGAATGAGGCAATAAGCCAACGATTCGATGCGAGAACGATGAAAAGGCTATTAAGCATATATGCCATAGCGAAGAGTAAATTGATAAGCGGCGTCACTCCGAAAAAACGCAGTAGGAGAGCCATTCCTATCCCTGCGATAAATAACTCTATAACGGTCTCAAGATGGATCACATCTTTGGGGTTGAGCCATAGCAACAGCACATTGAATACATCAAAATTATTTGCCATCGTCTCGGCATACTGCGGATACCCTGCAAGGATGTGAGGATTCCAATAGGCAAGTTTCCCGCTTTCAAAAGCTTCTTTCGTTTGTGTTTTATAAGGATAGGTCTGAGTAAGAGCATCGAAGATATAATGATTTTGTGTTTGCGGAGGACCATATTCGGCATTGAACGGAGCGGTCATAGTATCTATCATATCGGAGGGCAGGAAAGTTTTTCCTCCAAATAGATACGGGAAAAATATAATGCCAAGGATTATCGCAAGTGAAGCAATAAGCCAACGCACGTGGTAATGCCGGGGAAGCATTTCATAATCCATGAGAAATCTTAGTTAATCTCTTCTTCTCTTGTTACAAACAACCGTCTTTCCCGCTTCTTATCTAAATATGCCCGAACGGCAAGAAAAGCATTTGTACTCTGATCAATATATTTCTGATGCAACGCGTCACGTATATCGGAAGTAAATTCATCGCCGACAAATTTCGTGGAGAAAACCCCTTCCTGAAATGTTTTATTTTCCATGACAAAATGAGCGAATGGAATGGTCGTCGAAACTCCGACGATCCGCATTTCTTCTAAAGTTCTTTTCATTCGGCTGATAGCTTGTGATCTATCAAGATCCCATACGATAAGTTTGCCGAGCAGCGAATCGTAGAATCCCGAAACTTCAAGTCCGGCAAATAGCGCGCTGTCATTCCGAACGAAAGCACCGCCGGGATGACGAACATACGATATTTTTCCTAAGCTCGGAAGAAAATCATTCCAGACATCTTCTGCCTGAATACGTGCTTCGATGGAATGCCCTCGTGAAACAATATCTTTTTGCTTCCACCCGAGTTTTTCACCTTCAGCAATTCGAAATTGTTCACGAACTAAATCCATTCCTGTCACGAATTCTGTTACTGGATGTTCGACCTGTAAACGAGTATTGACTTCCAGAAAATAATACTTCCCTGCTTCATCAAGAAGAAATTCAACTGTGCCTGCTCCTTCATACTTTGCTTCTTTGATCAGCGATATCGCAGCGTCCCCCATCTCTTTTCGCATCGCTTCACTGAGAGCCACTGAAGGTGATTCTTCGATTAGTTTTTGATTACGGCGCTGAATGGAACATTCGCGTTCTCCAAGATGAACGGCATTACCATGAGAATCGGCAAGAATTTGAAATTCGATATGACGAGGACTTGTAATATACTTTTCAATATAGACTCTGTCATCACCGAATGAACTCAACGCCTCGCTTTTCGCGCGTTTCAAGCCCTCGCTGATGCCCGATTCCGATTCAACGATACGCATCCCTTTGCCGCCGCCGCCGGCTGCCGCTTTTAGCATCACTGGATATCCGATCTTCTTTGCATTGAGAATCGCTTCTGCTTCGTCATGCAATGCCTCTGTTGTTCCTCCCGGAGTTGGAACTCCTAACTTTTTAGCCAGTGTCCTGGCTTTTGTTTTATCGCCAAGCAGTTCTATTCCTTCAGGAGTTGGCCCGATAAATTTTATTCCGGCCTTTGCACACTCATCGGAGAAATGTGCATTCTCCGAAAGAAATCCATACCCCGGATGAACGGCATCGGTTTTTGCTTCTTTCGCTATACTGAGAACCTGAGCTATATCAAGATAGGACTCCGAAGGCGTATTCCCTCTCAAGCTATGAAACTCCCCCGCCTCGCGCACATACAGGGCGTTCGAATCATGCGGCGAAGCAATAGCAATCGTATGATAGCCGCATTCATGCGCCGAGCGAATCACGCGACGCGCAATCTNNAATGCAATTCACTTCAACTCCACAATCGTCACCCCCATCCCTCCCTCAGTTCGTTCGCCGAAGCGGAAGGCGGCTACATCGGGATTGGATTTCAGTGATTGATGAATACGCCTGCCGAGCGCGCCGGTTCCGGTGCCGTGAAGGATTTCGACTTTATTGAGTCCTCTGGCATTTGCCGTTGCAATAAATTTCTCGACTTCTACGACCCCTTCATCGCCATATTTTCCGCGAAGATCGATGCGCGGAGAAAATGCATCATCGAAGAATGTGCCAAATTGTTTGAGCTTGCGCTCATCGCTTCGCACTTCTGCATTCGAAATCACTTCGAGCTGGGAAATCTTGGCTTTCATCTTCATAGACCCGAAAGCAACTTCGGCTTCATTACCTTTGATAGAAGTAACTTCCCCCGTCTGTGAAGGATTCGAAAGAAGTTTTACTTTCGCTCCGACTTTCAATTCAAGTCCGGCTTCAACTTTCGGAGCGCTTGCCGTTTTATGTTCAGCAACTTCTTTTTCGATCTCTTTCAACTCTTCTCTTTGCTGACTGCGCAGCTTGGTGAGTTCGGTAGCCTGTTCTTTTATATCTTGTTTTGGAGATGGAGTCGCAGCTTCGCGAGCTTCGCGGATGGCAAGCTCGACGAAGCTATTTGCTTTTTCCAAAAGCGCATCGGCTTTGTTCGAAGCCTCGGCAAGTATTTTTTTCTTCTGAGTACTCAGATCATCGCTTAACCGCTCGTATTCCATTCGTTCCATTCGCGATCTGCCAAGCTCTTTTTCGATTTCTGCTTTTCTTGCAGCAAGATCTTGCTCTTTGACGCTAAGCGAATGAATCAGATCTTCTAATCGAGAGGACTTCCCTCCTGCGATCTCTCTGGCGCGCCCGATAATTCGCTTCGGCATTTCATATCGCTCGGCAATATCGAATGCATGTGACGAACCGGGAATGCCGATGCGAAAGCGGTACGTCGGCTTCAGATCGGCTTCGCTGAATTCCATCGAGCCATTGATCGCGCCCTGATATGTTTCGCCGAATGCAGCAAGCCTTCCATAATGCGTTGTTGCAATCGTAAAGCCGGCATTCTTTGTGAGGTGCTCAAGAATGCTTTCGGCAAGCGAGCCGCCTTCTTCGGGCGCAGTGCCGCTGCCGATCTCATCGAGGAGGACAACACTATATTCATTTGCCTGTTCAATAATTTCTTTCAGCGAACGAATATGCGAACTGAAAGTCGAAAGATCATCAGCAATAGATTGCGAATCGCCGATATCGACATAGAGTCCATCAACGGAAGGCAGGATTGCATCAGGCATTGCGGGAATCGGAAGTCCTGCATGGCTCATCAGGATCAAGAGTCCGGTTGTCTTCAGTAAAACTGTCTTTCCTCCGGCATTCGGACCCGTAAGAATAAGTGTTCGCTGTTCCTCATCGAGTGAGATCGAGAACGGAATCGTCTTTGCTCTTCCGAGTTTTGCGATGAGAAATGGATGCCGCGCTTCGTGAAGGACGATAGAGCTATCTTTCGATTTGCGATGAATTTGAATAGTCGGAGTCGATGCTTCGATAGAAATCGCATAACGGCTTTTTGCGTAGATCGCCTCTAAATGCCCGGCAACTTCAAGCGAATGCAGCATCACGGGCACTGAGGAACGAATGCGTTCTGTCAGCTCGCGCAAGATGCGGTCAATCTCGCGCTGTTCGGCAAATTCATACGAACGAAGTTCGTTATTGAGTTCGATCGTTTCGGCAGGCTCGATATAGATGGTTTGCCCCGTCTGCGAAACAGAATGGATCATTCCGGATACTCTGCGCTTATGCTCGGTCTTCACCGGAATCACCGATCTTCCGTCGCGCTGCGTGATGATATTTTCTTGCAGCAAATCGTCTTCGGTGAATTTCTTAATAAGCGATGCAAGTTTATTGCGAAGTTTC
>PLXB01000158.1 GCA_003151215.1 Ignavibacteriota bacterium | reverse complement strand
TCTTCGTTGCCGAGCAGTTCACCGGACTTAAGGGAAAATATGTAAAGCTCGAAGATACCATCCGCAGCTTCAAGATGATCCTCTCCGGCGAATGCGATGAACTACCCGAGCAGGCATTCCACATGGTCGGTGCGATCGAAGAAGTCTACGAGAAGGCGAAGACGATCGAGCAATAAGAGTTAGTCGTTAGCAAAGTAAGGATTGTGAGGGATTAAATTTTTACACGATCGGCGCTGCTGCAGTCCTATTAAAATGACAGATCGCCGCTTCTTCATTTGTGAGGATGAGGAAATCGGAGCGGCCTGAAGTCCAGGCGCCGCAATCGATATACATGTACCCGCCATCTACTTGTGCATCGATATGCGGACAGTGTGTATGACCGACGATCGTTATCTTGCAATCAGCACCTTGAGCTGAGGCTCGCATTCTGGAAGTGTAGTAATCGTAAATATTCTGATAACCTGACATGTAATCGGCATCCGAAGGCATCGTGCTGACTTCCTGCGCTCCGCTTGACACGCCCCAGGAAAAATTTTTATCGCTCATATCGATTCCGACAGATGATTCAAGTGTATCAAGGAATGCATTTAATTCCCGCATTTTTAAGAATACAAGCATTGTCGGATCGTTCAAGGGATTCAGCGGATTTGCCATCCACGAATCGGCGGCAAAGCCATGTTCGAGATATACTTTACCCAGAGCATAATTAAAATTAAATCCTGCGAAATGACGGTTCTCGAAATCGTGATTTCCGTAAAGAATATTCGCATCCAGATCTTTGAATGAATTGAGGATCAGCGCATATTTATCACTGGATGAACCGATATCAGTAACGGTGCTATTGACTTGGCTTCCGGGAAAACGAAGTTCGTACATGTCGCCGATCTGAAAAATTTTCAGATCGGCAGGATCATCCATCGCATCCTTCGTATTGCCTAAGAATTTCAGAAGATCAACCATTGCATCGGCTCCGAATTTAAAATTATCCAGAGGCGATGTTGCCGGCGTCATGTGCATATCGGGAATCACGACGATTGCCTGGCATCCTGAAAGCACGGGCTGCCATGCAGATGGCATCGGAGTCGGCGCGCCTCCGTCGGAAATAATTTGAGCACGATTATTGGATCCTATAATATCCTGTACTTGCATATTTACTTCCAGTGAAATGATGTAATAGGCGACGTGCCAAGTTCCATGTGGAGGATGGGATAATCCGGCGTCGTCTGCGACTCCTGTTTGATCGTCACTGAATCGATGATGTCAAGATGATACCAATATGAAATAAGCCCGACATGTTCTCGCGAATGAATCTCTGCATAAGGATAGACCGTACCGTTAACAAGCGATCTATCGGCGCGCAGCACCTGCGACTTTGTAAGCGACGAAACACGGGCAGTGTCAATGCCGCTTGGCAAATAAAGAAAGAGCGAATCGTTCTTTGAAACTTCGGCGCGGTAAAAATTCATGTTGCCGTACCATATAAAAAGATCGCCCTGCGGAGTTTTATATTTATTCAGATAGATCTGAATGTTCGGATCATGGAAATGCGAATACAGCCCTTCGGTTTCATCAAGTGCCTGCCTGCTCCCATTCGATGCTACGGCAATGGAAGTATCCGAGCCGCATCCGCCAAAAACCATTCGCACTGCAGAATATGGCATTCCGATAGTAAGAGTATTATGGCTCATACTATCCCGCAGCGCAGGTGAGAGTACAGTATTCCCGAATGCCGCCAGATCAGGAGTTCCGGTCATGCAGATATGGCTGCATGACTGGAGCACTGCAAGTGTTACGAAAATCAAAATGAATGATCTGTATTTGAGGAGCATTGTATCATGGATGTTTCAGGATTCAAATATAAGGAGAATTTATGGAATACCACGAAATAGTAAATTTTGTATTATATTGTAGTAAGATATGATAGGCACCATAGAGATTTTAAAAAAAGATAAATGATGACAAATGAATTCATTCGCTGCGGATGGTCTGTGAAGGATCCGATCTATATTAAGTATCATGATTCTGAATGGGGGATTCCTGTCCATGACGATAAGAAGCTTTTCGAATTTTTGGTCTTGGAAGGCGCTCAGGCGGGACTTTCCTGGCTGACGATATTAAAGAAGAGGGAAGGTTATCGTAAGGCATTTGCCGAATTCGATCCGGAAAAAGTAGCAAGGTTCTCGGAAAAGAAGATAGAAAAATTACTACTTGATCCTTCGATCGTCAGGAATAGATTGAAAGTCCGCTCTGCAATTACCAATGCCAAAGCATTTCTGAAAGTGCAGAAAGAATTCGGCAGCTTCGATAAATATATCTGGGGATTTACTAACGGCAAAGTCATCCACAACAAATGGAAATCACTGAAGGAAATTCCACCAAGGACGAAAGAATCGGATGCGATGAGCAAAGACCTGATCAGCCGAGGATTTAAATTTGTAGGGTCAACCATAATGTACGCACATATGCAAGCCACAGGGATGGTCAATGATCATGTAACGGACTGTTTCCGGCATAAGGAATTGAAACCATAAGAGAAATTTTCTTTCTGTTAGCCATGTTTAATGCGCCGCTATGTCAAAAATCATAAAACTTAAAATCGTTACGCCTACGCAGACTGTCTTCGAAGGCGATGTCCAGAATTTTACTGTGCCCGGAGCAGTCGGCACGTTTCAGGTTCTCTTTAATCATGCTCCGATCGTCGCAAAGCTGGCGCCGGGAATGCTAAAATACGTTCTGTCTGCTGGCAGCGAAGAGCATTATTATGTATCCGGTGGATTCTTAGAGCTTCATCAGAATTCCGGCACCGTCCTTGCCGATAGCGCCGAGCTTCCGAGCCATATTAATATTGCTGAAGTCGAACGGCAGCTCGCCGAACTTCGCCAGCGATACTCCGATCACGAAGAAGGCTTTACGACAGATATTTTCCACGCTGCGCTTGATGCAGCAAGCGCAAGGCTTGCTGTTGCAAAAGCCGGTTAAGAAAGTTCTTCTCGAATGAGATTGGTCCGAAAATCGTTGAGACAGACGTGAAAGATTACTATTCCATTCTCGGTATTCCGCGATACTCTTCGGAGCAAACTATAAAAGAAGCTTATCGTCGTCTTGCCAAACGCTGGCATCCCGATGCCAATAATGGCGATGAAGATGCCCAGCGCATGATGCAGGACCTTAATAGGGCGAAAGAAGTCCTCTTCGATTCCGACACCAGGGATGACTACCGCAAAGTTCTTGAAATGCAGGATGCCCTTTCGTCAGAAAATATTCAGAGGCTTCGGAAAAGATGGAGCGAGAGGCGTTTTACGGAAATGGCGAATATGCCGGCACCGAAATCTTTCGGCAATGGTCGGTTTATTCTACTGATGTCACTGATTTCGATCGCTATCGGAGTTGCAATTGTTAAATTATCGGAGGTCAGTTCTTCAACGCAAATTGCAGTTGATCCGATTGATAAGATTATAACACGAAATACAACTACTCAACTTTTCCCGAACCAAGAGCCCGATACGATCAAGGTTCCGGATGCACCGCCGGAACGCTTGGAACAAATGGCAGCAGCACTTGCTATGATGGATGAATATAAAAGTGCTGCGAAATATTGGGAGAAATATTTGGAAAGCGATCCGCATAATCTCGAAGTGGCGACAAGCCTTATGCTTGCCTATCTGCGGCGCGATGAATATGCTAAAGCCATTCAAACGATTCGCAANNTTCGACGCTTGGAGATTATTTACGGTCACAGCATAAAACATTCGATGCCGACAACACGGATGAGAAAATAATGGAACTTGATTCGAAGCTAAAGAATCCGAGCGATATCATTAAACAATATATTCTTCAAGCAAAAAAAAGAATGGAGAGCCGATAAACTAAAGACTGCATTGTTTGTTTTAAAGCCCGATATTTCACAAGATCAAATCACAAATAAATTTCCTTCTAACAAATGCGCCCGACTCGTGCGCTGATTTCCAAAGAAAATTTTCTTCACAATCTTCGATATATTCGCAGCCGGATCGGCGCGAAGCCCATCGTTATGTCAGTAGTAAAAGCCAATGCCTACGGTCACGGCTTGGAAATTATTGCAAAAGCATCTATTGAAAGCGGCGAAGTCGGATACTTCGGTGTTGCAACCGAAGAAGAGGGGGTTACGCTGCGCGGCATGACATCCCTTCCTATCGTTATTCTTACGACTGCTTTGGAAAATGAGATTGATACATTCCTGAAGCATGACCTGGAATTTACTCTTTCAGAATATCACGAGCTTGAAACGATCGCTGCAGAATCTATTGCACTCGGAAAGAAAGCGAGGGTTCATCTGAAAATCGATACCGGGATGCGGCGGATTGGAGTTGAACCTCATGATGCTTTGGAATTTGCCAGGGCGATAGCAAAACATTCCAACTCGATCGAATTCAAAGGCATCTCAACGCATTTTGCAACAAGCGATGAACTTGACCAAGTATTTTTTGAAAAACAGGTAAGAATTTTTACCGATGTAGTTCAAGGGATTCGCAGTTCAGGAATTTCCGTTCCGATCGCCCATGCGGCAAATTCCGGGGCGATTTTGCAGAATCCTTCTATGAGCAGTTTTGATATGGTGCGCCCCGGCATTATGCTTTACGGTTATCCGCCATCGAAAGAGCTTGATGAAAAATTTGGCGTCGAATTAAAACCTGTCTTAGAACTTGTCAGCTCTGTTGTTTTTATCAAACCTGTTAAAGCAGGTGAGGGAATAAGCTATAATCACCGTTGGCATGCGACGCACGATACAACGATTGCTACTGTTCCCGCAGGGTATGGGGATGGCTACCCGAGACTTCTGACAAATAAAATATCGGCAATCATTAACGGAAAACTTTATCCGGTTCGCGGAACGATCGGCATGGACCAAATTATGATCGAAACGGCTGATGATAAAATTCGTATCGGCGATGAAGTTACTTTGATTTCTTCAAAGCTTCCCGAAATTTCGGCGATGGGGATCGCCACGAAGATCGGAACAATTCCTTATGAAATATTGACAAACATTACTGCCCGGGTACCAAGAATTATAAGAGATTAATATGAAAATATGTCCGGTGATTATGGCAGGGGGAGTCGGGACACGCTTTTGGCCTGAAAGCCGAGAAGCGCGGCCAAAGCAGCTTCTTGATA
>PLXB01000350.1 GCA_003151215.1 Ignavibacteriota bacterium | reverse complement strand
GTCCCTATCCTATGCGGGCGCAGGAAATTTGAGGAGCCTCGACTTTAGTACGAGAGGACCGAGTTGACCGGACCGACGGTGTGCCTGTTGTTACGCCAGTAGCATCGCAGGGTAGCCGTGTCCGGAAAGGATAAGCGCTGAAAGCATCTAAGCACGAAACCTACTCCAAGATGAGATTTCCCTGAAGGATCGTAGAAGACTACTACGTTGATAGGACCAAGGTGTACGTATGGTAACATACTTAGCCAACGGTTACTAATAATCCGTTCGACTTCATTTATTATTTTTTCTTACGAAAAAATAAAAGCGAAAAGCTAAAAGCGAAGAGCTAAAATTTATTTTGGCTCACGTTTTGAAAAAGTTCGCACCAAACCTTTGTAATACAGTGATATGTGGCAGATACAGTTCTGCCTTACTACCTGCATTACTACAGTGTTCGGTAAATTCACCTCTATGCATATCGGTACTCAGCAGTGTGTACTGAATGCTTATATAGATCTGATTCTTGCATCACGCCGCCGTTGTCATTAATTTTTTGTTCATTCACATTTTGCGCCTCGCGCAAAAGGCATTTCAAAGTTTTAGCTTTTAGCTTTTAGCTTTTAGCTTTTTCGAAGAAGTTTCCTTTTGGTGACTATATCCGAGGGGATACACCTCTTCCCATTCCGGACAGAGCAGTTAAGCCCTCGAGAGCCGATGATACTTAGCCAGTCAGGTTTGGGAAAGTAGGTCGTCGCCAGGGGTTTTATTAATACCCGCCATCGCTACGCGTTGGCGGGTTTTTTTTATTTATAAACTTTCTTCTATGAAGGATTGTATTCTATTATATGAAAGTATTAGTTGTTAAGAATAAGCAAGTCGATCCAAACTTCGACAAGACTATGGCTGAGTTAAAAAAAGCTCATGCCCGAATTACGTATATTTCAGAAGAAGAATATGCCCGGCTTCAGAGTGTCACGAAGCAAACCACTGATGAAGATGAGTCGTACCGCCGGGATGCCCTTTCTATGCGTGGATTCGTCAAAGGAATCGATACCGAAGTTTATCGCGAAGAAGAAGACAGGATATGAACGTTGCAGATTCTTCTGCATGGCTTGAGTTCTTTGGCGAAGGTAAACTTGCGTCCGAATTTTCGCCGGTTATCGAAGATCACCAAAATTTAATCGTGCCTTCTATCGTAGTTTACGAAGTGCATAAACGAATTGCAGTACAGCGGGGGACAGAGGCTGCGAATAAGGCAGTATCCTTCATGAGACGCGGACGGTTCATTCCACTTGAAGAGGCACTTGCTGTTGAAGCATCCAATGTTTCGAGAGAACATAAGCTGGCAATGGCTGACGCAATCATTTATGCAACGGCACTCGCAAACGCCGCCGAAGTTTGGACTACGGATGGGCATTTTGAGAATCTTCCGAACGTGCGCTACTTTGAAAAAAAATGATCAGGACGCCAGGGGTTTTATGATAACCCGCCATCGCTCTGCGTTGGCGGGTTTTTTTTATTGTGTATTATAAAGATTCCGTAATTTTGCTGAATGAATCCTATCGATGTAAAAACCTTTGGCGATTTTCTGCGGTATTATGAAACCGATCTGGCATACATTCAAAGCTTTCACAAGTTCTTAAACGGGAAAATCACTAAAGAAAAATTCTCAAGTAAAGAGGATGGAAGTTTCTATCGTTTCCTGATCGAATTCAGGATCATCCGCAATATTGTCAGTGGTAGTACTGAAAGGCTAATTGACCTTACGAAAGAATGGTGTGAGAGTAAGAAAGGCTCTGAAGTGGATAAGTTTGCGGAACATATTCATGGTCAAGGTATGACACATGGTGGTATTCCGAGATCACTTGCTTCAAAGGTATTATTTTTGAATAATCCATGGAAGATACTACCAATGGATTCGCTTGCTCGAAAAGCACTCGGTGAAAGTTCTAATCGGTATGAGAATTTTTCTTCGTTGTTGGAAGAGTTCAGGTCGAAAAATGAATCCCGAATCGAACTACTTAGTCAATATGCCGAACCTTTCGTTCAAGAAATCGAGAACCGTTATAAGGAAGTTAAACAGATTAAAATTATCCGTAAAAACAGGCTATTTGACAAACTGCTTTGGATAACTGGTCAGTCGTGAAATTATGAGTGAGCAATGGAATGAGACGCGTTTATTAGGATTGATTTCCTCGACTCAAGAAGAAAATACTACTCTTGAGTATAAGGGTGCACCTTCCTTAAAAAATAATAAGGAAATTAGGAAAGATGTTTCGGCAATGGCGAATTCTGCCGGTGGTACGATTATTTATGGGATGAAAGAAAAAAAAGATTCTTTAGGTGTTAACAATATCCCTGACGAATTGGAAGATGTTAGCACAGTCGGGGTATCTAAGGAAACTCTTGATCAGATTATCGCCGAGATTCCTCCTAGGATAGAAAATTTCCACATTCAGAAAGTGGAATGCCCTTCAATTCCTGGCTACGTTTATGTTGTAGATGTTCCTCAAAGCCATACTGCACATATGGCGGACGACAAAAGATATCATAAGCGATTCAACTTTCACATTGAAGCGATGGAAGATTACGAAGTGCGGGATGTAATGAACCGAAGTAAGGATCCAAAGTTTGAAATTTTATTTTCTCTACAGGACACAACGTCTTTTCCAGGCGGGTTTCGTAAGGATGATTATGAATTGCTTGTCGATTTAACACACGTAGCTGGTCCGATTCCTCAAAATTTTCAGATTCATGTTGGAATTCCATGGCATTGGCTCGAGAAGAATGATCCGCGACTTCCAAATGGATTCATTTATAAAATTTTTTCAAACTATAATGAAGGCAATAATGTAAGCTCGCCTATATTCCATAAAAAGACGAAAAGATATTCTATTAGAATTAGTCATCCTTATTACATTGGGAAAGATGTTGATTGGCACAATGGAGAGATTGAATACACCTTATGGAGTAGCGGAAATCCTATTGTTGGCCAAATAAACAAACAAATTTTGCTTGACGCACTCGAGAAGATGCACAATAAATTAGGGCAACAGCTTATACCTACGGAAATTATTACTGTTATTCAAATTATTTCTTTTTAGCATACTTCCGCAGATTCTGTCCCTACATTTTCCAAACAGAGCAGTTAAGCCCTCGAGAGCCGATGATACTTAGCCAGTCAGGCATAATAATGTAAAATTAAAAATGTAAAATGTAAAATTGGGGAAGCTCATGCGTTGGCGGGTTTTTTATTTTATTAAACTTTATTCTCTCATGGATTTGCTCGTATTTTACCAGTTCATATAATTAAAAGCGTATTTTTGTGACATGAAAAAGAACTTCGTATTTATCATCTCGATACTGACTCTTATCTTCTCTACCACATCCAATGCAAATGCACAATGGGTAGTAAGTAGTTTGACTGGCTCACAGTTTGCTCAAGCTTTTGCAGTAACCGGCGGGAATACTTCGTCGCCAATGCTCTTCATGGGAAATTACGGTCCCGTGGGCGGCTCCGGAGGCGGTGTGTATCTCTCGACGGATATCGGTACGACCTGGAAATATCAAGGTTTGCCCGGTGTCTCTGTCAATACTCTTGCCGTGATCGGTCCGAACACTTCTTCACCGATACTCTTTCTCGGGGCTAGTGAGGACGCTCCGGTATTTGCACCCGGAGGTGTTTATCGGACGACCAATAATGGTACAAACTGGGCCCCTGTTGGTTTAGCGGACTCTTCAGTTTCTGCTCTTGGAGTAAGCGGCGCGACTGTTTTTGCTCAGACAGATTATAATACTTTTCGTTCGACGGATTATGGTCTAACTTGGACATCTATAAGTCAGGCCTTGGGGGGCGCCTCTGTCACTGCCTTTGCAGTTATTGGGGAAAGTTCACCTTCTCCAATGATCTTTGCCGCATCTTATACTGGTGTTTTTCGCTCTGGCGACAATGGCAACACTTGGGAAAAAACGAGCAACGGTCTTACGGATATATATCCCGTATCCGGCGGCTTCGTGGATACCGCTGTTCTTTCGCTTGCAGTAAGCGGCTCGAATCTTTTCGCAGGTACGATGGATAGTGGCGTATATATATCGACCAATAACGGAGTAAGTTGGGCATCGGCAAATGGCGGCTCTACAGGTATCGGAACTACTGAAATTGATGACTTTGCTGTGACTGGTTCGAATATATTTGCAGTGAGTCATGCGAAAATATACCGTCCCTCAGTTAGTGTGGGCAAGGTTTTTCTTTCGACCAATAATGGTACAAACTGGACCGTGGTCGGTGATAGTACAGATTTTGCATTTTATGGTCCGATCATTGTATGCGGATCGTATCTTTTTGCCGGCTCTGGAGTAGGTGGTACTGTCCATCGAAGATTGCTTTCGCAGATGATAAACTCAAACTCTGTGGAAACTTCACATTCATCAAATAATGCTCTGAGCGCGTTTCCCAATCCAGCTTTTCAGTCCACAAAAATAAACTTCACCTCTACCGAAAGCGGTTTTGCGGAAGTTAGTGTAGTCAGTATGCTCGGAACCCAAGTTGCGCGGATATATTCGGGCGAGCTAACTGCAGGCGAACACAAGTTTTCATGGGAGGCGAACGGAATGGCTGCGGGGATGTATGAATGCATCGTTAGAATGAACACGAATGTACAGCGACTATCGGTGTCGCTAATTCATAATTGATTCAGAATACAGAATTTACGCCGAGTGGGGCTATTAAAAGATTAGCGGTGTATCTCCTTCCCATTCCAAATTCACTGCGGCGAATAACTTAGCCAGTCAGGTTTGGGAAAGTAGGTCGTCGCCAGGGGTTTTATGATCACCCGCCATCGCTCTGTGTTGGCGGGTTTTTTATAGCGTATTTTTGTATCTTTGCACCCATGAAACGTTCGACCTATTTATATGCTCTTTCGATGGCAGGATTGCTGTTCCTGCTAAAGCTCGTTGACTATAAATACCTTGTTTACGACTTGAAGATGGAGTACTATGTTGGCGTCATTGCCCTGATTTTTACATTGCTCGGTCTTTGGATAGGCCGAAAGTTGACAGCAACTCATAGGATACCAACTGCAATACTTGCTGACGGGACTTCATCCACTCGGATATCTCCGGCCGATCTTGGGATCAGCCCACGCGAAAGTGAAGTTCTTCATCTGATCGCTGCCGGGCATTCAAATCAGGAAATCGCCGATAGGTTATTCCTTTCTCTCAATACCGTGAAAAAACATACTTCGACCTTATTCCGGAAGCTTGAAGCCGAGCGCCGCACTCAGGCTATCGAGAAAGCCCGCCGTATAGGTCTGATAGAGTAACTCAAAAGTGCTAATAACCTTTTTTTATAAAGAAATACACTAAAGTGCTATTGACATTTCAGTTGGAAATAGGTATATTTGCCGTTCAAATCATGTATTCGAAATAACCTATAATCATAACTTGCTATGCGTAAAGTCGTTTTAACCTATGGCGTTATTGCCGGACTGATCATTGTCGCTTTAATTGTGATCTCGTTTTCGATGGTATCTGCTTCGAGCGAGGGTTCCTCAACATCGATGGTAATTGGCTATGCCACGATGATCGTTTCGCTTTCGATGATCTTCTTCGGCATCCGCAATTACCGCGATAATTATTCAGGCGGCAGCGTGACCTTCGGCAGGGGATTTCTTATCGGCCTCTATATCTCGATCATCGCTTCGGTGTTCTATGTCGTCGGCTGGAAAATTTATTCGTCGATCGCTATGCCCGATTTTGCGGATAAGTATGCAGCGCAAATGGTGAATTCTCTGAAAAAAAGCGGCGCGACTGATTCGGTCATCGTCGCCAAAACGAAAGAGATGGCTGAGTGGAAGCAGATGTATGGTAATCCGTTCTTCGAACTCGGTATGACCTTCCTCGAGATCTTTCCCGTCGGCCTGTTGATCAGCGTTATTTGCGCGCTTATCCTAAAACGCAAGCCGAAAATTACCGGGGGATAAATATTTGGCTCCCTCTGCTTTTCAAGGAGAGGGTTGGGGTGAGGTCGTATTTTTGCAAGCTGTGATTTGACAACTAAAAAACAAACTATATGGAAGACCAAAAAAATAAAACAGAGAACTCAACTTCACTCACCGTCACAATACCAAAGATAACTGGCATTGGCGGCATTTCCTTTTTTTCCGATAGTCCGAAGGATACAAGAGAGTGGTATGCCAAAAATTTGGGGCTTGATATCAATGAGCATGGTTATTATAGTTTTGAATTCAGAAATCTCAACAAACCTGAGGAAGTCGGCACTCTCGCATGGAATCTTTTTAAAAAAGGAAGTGAATATTTCGCGCCTTCAAAAAAGGAATTTATGATCAACTACCGGGTTCAGAATATGGAAGGGCTCCTCGTCAAACTCAAAGAAAACGGAGTAACCATACTTGATGAGATTACAACGTACGACTTCGGAAAATTCATCCATATTATGGATTCTGAAGGCAACAAGATTGAACTATGGGAGCCTGTTGACAGCATTTCCGCTATTACTGATTGATTTTTCTTTTGACCCTGTCCTGAGCTTGCCGAAGGATCGTCGCCAGGGGTATTATATGTAACCCGCCATCGCTATGCGTTGGCGGTTTTCTTTGTATATTTGTATAATCTGCTATTTTGAATTTTATTTTCTCTTCAGCAAATATGGGTAAAAAGATCATTGTGTTAATTGGGATAATGCTCGGATTTTCTCAAATTGGGGATGCACAGATTTTGGGAAGCAAATATGCCAATGAATTGCGGATTAAACAACCTGCCCATTCCGGAAACAACCACTCTATGCAGCTGCCTGAAGCGATCGTTTATCGGGAGATCGGATTCAGAGACGACAATTGGAATTCGACTACTAACGCCTGGGAATTTTCCGATTCTGGAACATTTGCATACGACAACAATGCATTGAGAGTTGAAGAGCACGATTATAATTATTCTTCAGTCTGGAAAGATTCGGTCAAACATTTTTATACCTATGATGCCAATGGCAATCAAGCCTCCTATATCATGCAAGTATGGGTTCCATGGAAAAATAATTTCCGCAACTTTACGCAGAATTTAACAACGTGGAATCTACAAAAGCTTAATACGGAAAGCATCTATCAAATTTGGGATACCCTGAAGAATTCCTGGGTGACAACCGATGACGCTATTACGACGTATGATGGCAATAATAGAATAACCGAACATACTGAAGAGCTCGATACGAACGGAAGTCTCTCCGGCAAAGTAAGAACGCAGTATTCCTATTCCAAAGATTCGACCATTGTCCTTCAGCAAAATCTCATAGCCGGTCAGTGGGTAAATTATACTTTAGATAATGAATCTGTTGATGCGAACGGATTTGATACGCTGGATATTAGTCAGTTTTGGGATGCAACAAGCGCGACGTGGGTGAATAATAACAGAGACGCATATCTTAATACTTCGTATGGCTATACTATCCGCGATTCTTCATTTACGTGGGATTCTAAAAATAACCAATGGACAAATTATATTATTGATTCCATTAGTTACGATGCTAATCGCAGAACAACATCCATTTTATATATTTTTTGGGACAAAGCATTTTCACGGTGGGATACATACGATCTAACTAAATATTCATATAATTCGTACGGAAATGCGATAGATTTTGAGGACTTGACTGGATCAAACGGAAAAGTTTGGAATCGGTTTTCAAACGATACTCTTATCTACGACGACAATCAAAATCTTATCCAGAGTATATACGAACTGCCTTCCGGATCACCGACGCCGGGCTACTACCCATACTCCAGGACTATCTATTATTATAACTCATTCGATCTCGCAGTCGAAAATGCAGGGAAGAATGAATTATCCGCAACTATATTTCCAAACCCTACGGACGGTAATATCCTGAAGGTATCCTTTATTTCAACGGGAGAAGGACAAGTCTCACTTCATTTCTGCGATATGCGAGGTGAAATACTCAGTTCTGAAATCCGAAACGTTATGGAAGGTTCTAATGAAATTCAGATTTCATTACCAAGCGTTTCGGCAGGAAGCTACTTCCTTCAAATCACGAATCAAAAAGACGCAGCATCCAGTCTGTTGAAAATTATAAAAAAATAAAACAGAACAGTTAAGCCCTCCGGGTGCCGATGTCGAAAGTTCGCTGCGGCGAAATACTCAGTCAGTCGGGGGCAGGGTTTCGGAGGAATGTAAAATTAAAAATGTAAAATTGGGAATGGGGCTATCGGTGCCCATTTGTTTTAAGGGTAGTCGATAGGCTTTAGCCGTTTACTAGTCTTTAGCAGAAATCGCTGCCGGTTTTTTTCTCATTGATATTACTTTTACGATAGCTTTTCTGTTCTCTTGGTTCTCACACATGGAAATCAATCACCTCATAGAAGATCTATCACGCCATGAAACAGGACGAATTGTTTCCGTTCTGACGCGTATCTTCGGTTCCGATCATCTGGAAATGGCGGAAGATGTTGTGCAGGATTCGCTTATCGAAGCATTAAGCGAATGGAAGGTAAAGGGAGCGCCTGAGAATCCGACTGCCTGGCTTTTTCGCGTCGCAAAAAATAAAGCGTGGAATATTCTGAATCGCGAGAAATACCAGAAAGAATATTCCACAGAAGTTGCGCATTTCCTCCAATCCGATTGGACGGCCGAGCCCGCCCTGAATCATCTCTTCAGCGAAGATGAAATCCAGGACGATCAGCTTCGTATGATCTTTACCTGCTGCCATCCGACGATATCGCCGGATTCGCAAATTGCTCTGGCGCTGAAAACCTTATGCGGATTCAGCATTCCCGAAATTGCAAAGGCATTTCTGACGACCGAAGAAAATATCAATAAACGCTTAGTCCGAGCACGCCAAAAGATCCGTGAGGATAAAATTCCTTTTGAAGTGCCCGAAGGAAAAGATCTCAAAAAACGGCAGGCAACAGTCCTCGAAACGATCTATCTTCTTTTCAACGAAGGTTACAGTGCATCGAATGGCAATGATCTTATTCGGTACGAACTATGCGAAGAAGCGATCCGGCTGGCGCAGATGCTCGGAAATGATAAAGCCATTCAAGAGAAAGGAAATGTTTATGCATTGCTCTCGCTGATGTTCCTGAATGCATCACGATTTAAAGCCCGTCAGGATGGGGAAGGTAATTTGCTGACAATGGCTGAGCAAGATCGCAGCGTATGGGATAAACAAATGCAAGGCATAGGGCTACGCTATTTGCAGCGATCGACAGAGAACGGAGACCTCAGTATCTACCATATTCTTGCTACTATCTCAGCAAATTATTGCATTGCGCCGAATTATGAGTTGACCGATTGGAAAAATATTCTTGCGCTCTATGACAGCCTGATCCAATTTGACAACTCTCCGCTTGTTCTACTCAATCGCGCAATTTCTCTTTCAAAAGTGGAGGGCGCCGAATATGCCCTGGCAGAACTGGAGAGGATAAAAGATAATTCGCAGCTAAAATCCTATCATCTGTTTTATTCGACGCAAGCCGAGTTCTATAATCAATTGCAGCAGACTGAAAATGCCATCAAATCCCTCGAACGCGCAATCGAGCTTGCACCGCTTGCTCCGGAAAAGGATTTGCTGCAGAAGAAAATAAACTCACTCAAATGAAGTAACGAAGAGTCCGATTGCGAAGAGCACTAAATTTATCGGGCGGATTGTTTATGTAGTTCCTGCACTTCAAGCGACTAGACAATTAACAACTAAATTGTAAGTTACTTTTATGAAGTTTTATTTTTTATTTTTTATTTTTTGCGTTTTAACTTCATGTTCTTCGAAATATCCGAAGCTGGAAGAATTGACTGGCGCTTATCATAGAGATTCATCTCGTTATGATAGTGGTGAAGGTATAGTAATGTCTTCAATTGTCCCTACTAAAAATGGTGGTTTACTATATAGTCATTGCTACATCGATAGTAGTGTCAAGGGAAGACCGAAAGTGAACTTGGGGAGCATGGGAACATGGAGGCACGACATAGGGAAGGGTTTCGATTATGATTTTGGCTATCCTGAAGGATATTACAGGATTGAGTTTAATAATTGGCACACATATCCTGAAGATTCTAACACGCAATATTCTCATAAATCGATACAATGCTTCGCTCATTTCGATGCAGAAAAAAAATTCATTATTCTGGACAGTTTTAATACTGCTCCAAGATTAAGATTTATTAGAAAGATTTCTAGCCGATAGTTCCTTAAGGACTATAGTAATTTTCTTATATTTGAAGCACCTCGATGTCCAACAGTGTTCAATGCCCCCAATTTTACATTTTTAATTTTTAATTTCCCCGCCATGTCCCTTTTCCAAAATCCCGTTTGTCTTTAGGACAAATAAGCATTTTTGTTTAACCATTTAATCAATATAACTCAATGAAACAATTCATGTTACTGATCCATAACGAAATCGATAAGGACCACGGTATGTTGCCGGAAAAATATACGGAATTCCTGAATGCCTGCAGGACCTATATCGAAGGCTTGATGAAAAACGGCAATCTTCTGAGCGCGCAGCCGCTGTTGCGCGAAGGCACGATGGTTTCCGGCAGACCGGGAGCATTCAAAGATGGACCGTTTGTCGAATCGAAGGAAGTCATCGTCGGCTATTACCATATTCTGGCGAACGATCTCGATGAGGCAATTGCCATCGCAAAGCAAAATCCGGAACTCGCCTATAAGCATACGGTGAATGCACGGATACAGGTGCGGCCGATCAAGGGAGTCGAAGAAAAAACGAACTACAACTATCCATCCGGCACAAAATAAGAAAGGAGAAACAAACCATGGCAGACATAATGCACTATCTCGTTATCAATGCGCCGGCGGAGAAAGTTTATAAAGCCGTCACCGATGAAGCTGGGCTTGCTTCGTGGTGGGCGAAGAATACGATCGCAAAATCTGAAGTCGGATTCACGGATGAATTCATCTTCGGCGATAGCACCAAAAATTACAAATCCGAAGGACGTCATCACAACAAAATGCTCGTCACTGAACTTGTGCCGAATACAATCGTACGCTGGGATTGCAAAGGCGGCGATACGGAATGGATCGGCACAAAGCTCAGCTTCGAGATGACTCCGGCAGGCGACGGAAAAACCGAACTCATGTTCACCCATGCCGATTGGGCAGAGCAATCGCAGTTCTTTGCAAATTGCAATTACTTCTGGGGCATGTTCATGACAAGCCTCAAGCAATATTGCGAAACCGGGACAGGAACTCCTTACTAAACCATTGAGACGCGCCATGGCACGTTTCTACCTTTACGCTAATGATTTACAACTGACTAATATATCATGACAACAACAACAACAGATTTCACTACAAGCTTCATAGTTGATCAAACTCCGGAAGAAGCCTTCGCTGCCATTAATAATGTCGGCGAATGGTGGCAAGGAGAAATTAATGGCCGTTCCGGCAAGCTCGGCGATGAGTTTACTTACGAGTTCAAGCCGCACCATTACAGCAAACAGAAGGTAACGGAATTCCTGTCCGGCAAAAAAATCGTCTGGATGGTGACCGAGAGCAAACTGAATTTCCTGAAGGATAAAACCGAGTGGACAGGCACAAAAATTATCTTCGACATCACGAAAAAAGGAAATAAAATCGAAGTCCGCTTCACCCATGCCGGCTTAATGCCTGAGATCGAATGCTATGATGCCTGCTCTAATGCATGGGGCTCTCTTATCAAAGGGAGTCTGCAGAGCTTGATCACCACGGGAGTCGGCGAAGAGGTGTTTTGACATTCATTGATAAATTAATTCACAAACGAAACGACAATGAAAGATCAAAATTATACAACAAGCTTTACGGTAGACCAAACTCCGCAAGAAGTCTTCACTGCGATCAATGATCCTCGCAGATGGTGGTCAGAAGAAATTGAAGGCGGCACTGATAAACTCGGCGGCGAATGGAAGTATCATTACGAAGATGTCCATCGGTGCACAATGAAAATAACCCGGTTCATTCCTCACGAGAAGATTGTTTGGGATGTGCTGGATAACTCCTTTAATTTTATAAAAGACAAGACCGAGTGGGTAGGCAATAACATTATTTTTGAAATCACACCAATAGGCAAGAAAACCGAAGTCCGCTTTACCCAGGTAGGCTTAGTCCCCGAATATGAGTGCTTCGATATCTGCTCGAATGCCTGGGGCTCTTATATTAATGGAAGTTTAAAGAACTTGATAACGAAAGGTAAAGGTTCGCCGAATAAGAAAGAGTAGGGATCGCAATTTCTTTCGTAGTTTTGTATAGTGAGAATAAAATAACAATATGGATTCCTTATTTGAGACGATCCGGCAGCAGCAAAAAGAAACATGGGATAAATTTTCTCCCGGCTGGAAAAAATGGGATGAATTTGCGATGAATTTCCTCGCCCCGATGGGAGAGGCGATCATTGAATCTCTTCATTTGAAAGCAAGTGACCACGTACTCGATATTGCAACAGGAACAGGCGAACCGGGACTATCGATCGCACGAATTACTTCGAGCGGAAAAGTTATCGGCACCGATCTATCGGATGGTATGCTTGAAGTTGCCAAAGAGCGGGCAAGAGATCAAGGCATCGGAAATTATGAAACCGTTGCAAGTGATGTTACGGCACTTCCTTTTGCTGATAACTCTTTCGATAAGATCAGCTGTCGGTTCGGATTGATGTTCTTCCCCGATATGAAACGTGCTGCAAAGGAAATGTCACGCATCCTAAAACCCGGCGGACGCATTGCCATTGCAGTCTGGGGCAAGCCGGAAGATAATCCCTGGGTAACTGCTACAATGGGAACGATCTTTGAAGTACTGAACGTGCCGCGACCCCCGCAGGATGCTCCCGGAATATTCCGTTGTGCTATGCCGGGCTTTACAGAAAACCTATTTAAGAAAGCGGGATTCAAAAATATTGCATCCAAAGAAGTCGCCGGCGTACATGATTTTCTCTCGGAAGATCAGTATTGGAATTTCAATAACGAAGTCGCAGCGCCTGTAGTCGCTTCGATGAGCAAGGCAA